>JANLRW010000286.1:0-2135 GCA_031361925.1 Sphingomonadales bacterium | reverse complement strand
CTGATCGATTTCATCAGTTCGGTGAACACCACGCCCGCCGCCGAACTGAATATCTGGTATCATGCGCTTGGCGCCGGTTATCGCGCTCGAATTTCAGGCGAAACTGACTGGCCGTGCTTTTATGACGAGAGCATGGGCATGGGGCGAACCTATGTAAAACTGGACGGGCCGCTAAGTTACGAAAGTTGGTGTTCGGGGCTAAAGGCGGGCCGGAATTACGTGTCGGAGGGCCGCGCGCACCTGATGAACATGCGGGTGTCGGCGGGCAGGCAGCGGACAGAGTTGGGCGGCGCGGATTTGGAGCTGGCAGGGCCCACCCCGATCCGGATTGAGGCCCTTGTGGCCGCTCGAGTTGAACCCGAACCGACACCCTTGACCGAAAAACTCCGCAACCTTGGCCCGCTGGACAAACCCTATTGGCATCTCGAACGCGCACGGCTCGGCAACACAAGACAAGTGATGGTGGAGCTGATCGTCAACGGCCTGCCCGTCGAAACACGCCCGATTTTGGCCGACGGTGAGCAACGCGAAATCGTTTTCGAACATACCCCTAACAAAAGCTGCTGGATCGCTCTGCGTATCATGCACGGGGCGCACACCAATCCGGTGTGGGTAACCATCGCCGATAAGCCAGTGCGCGTGGCGCGCAGCATCGAATGGTGTCGAAAGGCAGTGGACCAATGCTGGAACCAGAAAAAACTCCGAATCCGCCCTGCCGAACTGGCAGGCGCGGCAGCTCATTATGACGAAGCGCGTGCTGCCTATGATGCGCGCGCGAAGGAGGCAATGGCATGATATTGTTGCTTGCCGCCACCGCATCGGTGGCAATCGCTCCGGGTATGAAGTTGGGTCAGCCCAACGCCGATGGCACGCCAGTTGTGCTCGTGTTGAACAATAAAGGGCAGGTTGCGACGCGGATCACTTGTTTGCGCAACGAATGGGTTAATCCTGAAGATTCGGCGGCCAAGCTGATGGCATCGACCAAAGTCGCAGCGACTATATTGGCAAAGGATGGCAGGCTGACCGATCTCGACGATCTTGGCCCTGCAAAGTTCGATTGCGTCATAATGCCCGACAAAGATGGAAAAACCGATGCACATTAAAGTGATCGCCGTCTTGGCACTGCTCATCGCCATTCCCGCCAACGCGCGCGAAAATCTGACTCAATATGTCGATCCCTTCATCGGCTCTGACGGCACCGGCCACACCTCACCCGCTGCCAGCCGCCCGTTTGCGATGGTCGCACCCGGCCCTGACAATGCCGACACCGGCTGGGAATATACCAGCGGTTATCAATACCGCGCGCCGACGATCATGGGCTTTTCGCAGACCCGCGCGAGCGGCACCGGCATTCCGGAACTGGGCGACATCCTGCTGCAACCGATACAGCGCCTGCGCGAAGGAGATTTTGCCAGCCGGTATGACAAGTCAGGCGAAGTTGCGCGCGCCGGCTATTATGCCGTCAGCCTGACCGATAATGATGTCCGCGTCGAACTGACCAGCACCGGGCGCGTTGCCTTGCACCGCTATACCTTCACTTCGCCGGGCCGCGTCTGGTTGCTCGCCGATTTCCAGCACGGCCTGCGTTTTCTAACCAGCGAACGCGTGAGCGCAAGCAATGTGCGGCTTGGCCCTAGCGGCATAGAGGGCAGTGTCGATTCCAAAAACTGGACGACGCGGACGATGGCATTTTCCATGTTGTTCGATCATCCAGTCGCCGAACATCACGCGCTGCCGCCACGACCCGGCGAAAAAGCCCCGCGCTATCTGATCGCATTCGATCTGGGCGCGGGCCATGAGCTCAAGGTGAAGGTGGCGCTTTCGACCACTGACGTCGATGGCGCACGGCGTAACATGGCAGAATTACCCGGTTGGAATTTCGATGCGGTTGCCAAAGCCTCTGCACGTGAATGGGAGAAACTGCTCGGCCGTGTCGAGATCGAAGCCGACGGCAAAACCAAGCGTATTTTCTACACCGCGCTCTATCATCTGTTCCTCCACCCCAGCGTAATATCCGACACTGACGGGCGCTTTCGCGGCCCAACAGGCATCATCGCAAAGGCACGCGGCAAGAATTATTATTCGACGCTGTCGCTGTGGGACAGTTTCCGCGCCGCGCATCCGCTCTACACACT
>JANLRW010000173.1:0-3454 GCA_031361925.1 Sphingomonadales bacterium | reverse complement strand
CCAGCCCCTCTTTCGACCCCATGGTCACCACAACTTCGGTTTCAGGATCGACAGCGACGCCAAACCGACGTGCATAATAATTGGCCTGGGCCTTGCGCAATCCGGGAATACCCTTTGACGCTGAATAGCCATGCGCATCGGGCTTCTGCGCCACTTCACACAGCTTATCGATGACATGCTGCGGAGGCGGCAAATCGGGGTTGCCCATGCCAAGATCGATAATGTCCTCACCGCCCGCACGGGCCGCCGCGCGCATCGCATTGACCTCAGCGATAACGTAAGGCGGCAGGCGCTTCATGCGGTAGAATTCTTCGGACATTTGCTCCCGTTTCGGGCTTGGATTAAGTGAGCCGCCTTCATGGGCGAAGTGGGGCCGCTTTTCCAGAAAAACTGTCAAATGACGCTTAAAGCTACAAAAGATGCCGTCGCGGGCATCGAATTTGTATCCTTGTAGCTTTAAGGTGCGTCGGCGGGCCGGGAATTTGCGGGGACCGAATGCGACAACAATGAGAAAGAGCAGGTGGCCAAGAGTCGCAAATGAAATCCTACATTTCAAGCGATTTCGCAGTGGCATATTGGCCCAGTTTAGATATCCTCTGTCGATAACATTGCGGGCGTTGATTCAAATCTGGAACGCGTTGAAAGCGGCCATAAATCAACGTGTAATCTATCGGACGGGGGATAAATTGAATAAGCCATATTTGCGCAAGCCATATCGAAAATGGCTTATCCTGACCCTGTTAATCGTAGCAGGTTATTTTGCATGGACACAGATCACCGCGCCGCAAGGCAATCAGAAGATTTCGTTCATTCCGGCGAGTAAGAGCTGCCATTCCGCCGGAAAATTGAAATACTGCATTTATCGCGCGAAGGCAGGCACCAACGGGGATGTCGTATACCATCTTCATGGCCGCAACCTCGATGAGCAAATCTGGAACGACGATACCTATTGGACCGCAATGGTGCAAGCGAGTTGGCAGCAGGCAAAAACCCTGCCGCCCACAGTAGTGGTCGTATCATATGGCCCAACCTGGTTGCTGGTACCAAAGGGCAAGAAACAGGATAGCGGATTGCTTGAGGATTTCATAGCCAAGCTACCCAATATCGACACGAAAAGCGGCAAGCCAAAGCGGCGGTTGCTGTTGGGCGAGTCGATGGGTGGGCTCAATGTCCTGATCGCCGGTCTCAATTATCCGCAGAGGTTTGCCAAAATTGCATCGCTGTGTCCGGGCGTTTACGCCACATCGCCATTTGCACCCCTGTCAGCGATGAAGGACGCGCTCGAGCGAACGGGTGCCGACCCCAAAATCGGTTTCGGAATCTGGCTCATGGCGAAAAAATATGTTGCCGATGAAGCCGAGTGGAAGCGCATATCGCCGCTCGAACTGGTGAAGCGCGCAGATGGGGAATATCCGGCACTGTATCTTTCGAACGGCCTTTATGACACTTATGGCAATTTCGAAGGCTCGCAAATGCTGGCAGACAAGGCCGCGCAGCGGGGCGTTTCAGTCGAATGGCATCCGCTTTATGGTGGCCATTGCGCAATCGACGCATCATCGCTGGCGCGCTTTCTGGCTTTATAAACAGCATCGCCGACAGTAACAGATCTCCACTTTACTGCGCCCCGCCAATGACAAGTTTTCAAGCGCTCTTGAAACTGGCTATAGACATTGAATCCTGCCATTCGCTGACTCGGTTGACCGGAGATATTGGATGTCGCGTTCAATGCTTATCATCTCATTGATTGTAACGGTTGTCGTTGCCGGGGCCGCAAATTTTCAGGCAAAAAGCGCCGGCAGTTTGACGACAAGAGCCGAGGTTCCCAAAGTAGAACGCGAAGGCGTTTGGCAACCGACGCTTGAGGGTGAGCAGGTGCCGCTCTGGCCTGAAAATGTTGCTATCGCAAAGCCCGATTCCGGCGATCATCCCGAAGCGACCGGCAATGGTTCACCGCTTGTTGGGGGCAGAATGTGGCACTGGGCGAGTTACGTCACCCGGCCCACCATGACCATCTATCGGCCGAAGAAACGCAACGCTGGGGCGACGATGCTAGTGATACCGGGCGGCGGATTTCACGCTGTGGCGACTGACCTGGAAGGCACCGAAATCTGTGATTGGGTTATCCAGCAGGATATGACCTGTGTGATGCTAAAATACCGGACACCGCAAGTGTGGCCAAGGGTGAATGGGAAGCAGCAGCGGCCAAAGATACTATTGGGGTTAGAGGACGCACAGCGCGCGATGGGATTGTTAAGGCAGCGCGCCACCGCCTACGGGATCGACCCGCGTAAGATAGGCGCGATCGGATTCTCAGCTGGCGCGTATCTGGTGGCGAATATGAGCAATACGGACGAGCGCACTTACACGCATACCGACGCGGCCGACCAACAATCCCCACGACCTGACTTTGCGATCATAGCCTACACGGCTCGGATGCTGGATAACAGCAAAGGGAAGAACAGCCTCGAACTGCAACCATGGGTGAAAATCAGCCCGAAGGCACCGCCGACGCTCATCATTCACGCAATGGACGATTCCGTCGATGATATCCGCCAGCCGATGGCTTATGCGCTGGCGCTGAACGACGCTGGTGTGCCGGTCGATATGCGCCTTTATGCAAGAGGTGGCCATGCCTTTGGAATGCGACCAACCGGCGATCCGATCACCACAGAATGGCCAGAGCAGGTCAAGCAGTGGTTGCAAAACATAGGCATGAATTAACGCGCGTGAAACTACGGTCCGGAAGCTCTTAGCGCGGACGGTTCCCCTTGGCCTTATGCTTCACGCCGTGCTTCGAAGGCGGGCCGCTGTCGTTGCGGAAAGGCCGTGCACCGTCGCGTCTTGGGGGACCACCGCGTGGGCCGTCTCCGCGAGGGCCGCCTGAGCTTACGCCCAGCTGCGCTCGCTGTGGACGCCCACCATCGCGGCCCATGCGCTTGTTTTCGCGCGCGGCTTCGCGGGGTGGGCCTTCTGCCTGGATGATTTCGACATCATTGTCCTCGTCATGGCCCGGTTGCTGAATCGCTTTGGCAAATTTCGAAACCGCAGCAGCAGCAATGCCGACATAGGTTTCGTTGGCGGCGATGCGGATCGCGCCGATATCGTTCTTGGTCACTCCGCCGCGCCTACAGAGCAAGGGCAATATCCATTTCGGGTCGGCGTTGTTACGCCTGCCGACATTCATCTTGAACCAGACCGAATCGTCGAAGCCTTCGCGGTGGCTTTCTTTTGCCCGCTCAGGGGCGCGGCTGCCGTCGTCGAGCATATCCTCAGGCGTCGGCATTTTGGCGCGGTGGACGCGGACCAATGCTGCGGCAATATCTTCGGCTGGCATCGTTTCGAGCAGTTTTGCACCCAAAACGCGGTCTTCCTCGTCGACCTCGACCGGAGCCATCAGCGTTTCGAGCAGACGATCATGGTCCTTGGCCCGAATGTCGGCGGCGGTCGGGACCTT
>JANLRW010000151.1:0-1734 GCA_031361925.1 Sphingomonadales bacterium | reverse complement strand
TGGCTCAAGCAAGCGAACGCCATAGCTGTTGAACCAGTCGAACAGCGGGTGGCTGAGACACCCGATAAAGGCTAGCGCGAGCAACCATTTCGCATCGACCGGCAATCTTTTTTCAGGCTGCTTGCCGCGCCGCATTTGCCAAGCGTCAAACCACAGCATCGCGCCCCAGAGCAGCAGCGGCAGCAATACCATCGCAATCGGCCCGTGCGTAATCCCGCGCCGGATCGCCAGATGCTGGTGCCCACCAAGCAACACCGCGACCGCGTCGATATCGGGAATGTTCGCGGCGATGATCAGCGTCGGCATCGCCAACCCCGTCTTGCGCTTCAACCCCATCTGCCCGATGAGCGCGCCGACAAGACTATGTGTCAGATTATCCATGGCAGGCCGCTTTTAAAGGCTGCGAAGTATACGAAGTGCACGCCCTATATAAAACAAAACGAGAGATTCGATCAGCGAGCGTCTTGACGCGGTGCAACGTGACTGGGTTCGACTTGGTTGAGCGGACATGAGACATTCAACCGTGCTGACGCAGCAAATCCTATATTGCAAGCGTGTATCGTACCGATCTTTTAAAGTTCAGGCCCCTCTTCCACGGTCCAGGTCTGGCCCTTCGACAGCAGCTTGTTGAGGTCAGCGACTTTGCCTTCGCTCGCCGACGCATTCTGCGCCACCACGGCGTCGTTGAAGGTCGGGCGCGGGTCGTCATACAAAACACCCAGCGCCATCGGAAATTCGCCGAAGCGCATCTCGACCAACATATGCGCGATGGAACGGTTGATGACGTTGTGGACAATAACACCCGGCGTCTTCCAGTCACCGTCCACCACATCGACAACCGTCAGGTTCAAAGTCTCGACGTCGAGCGCAATGCCCTTGGTGCCTCTGGCGAAGAGCATTGGCTCGCCATTTTTCAACCAAAGCTGACCTTCATCGGCATTAGCCTTCTCGGTGAACTCTCCGAAAACATCTTTATTATAAACGATACAGTTTTGAAATATCTCGATAAATGCTGCACCCTTATGGGCGTGCGCGGCCTTCAACACGTCGGTCAGATGCTTTGACACATCAATCCCGCGCGCGACAAACCGTGCGCCAGAACCAAGCGCAAATGCACACGGCGTTGCGGGCCGATCGACCGAACCATAAGGCGTCGACGGGCTGGTGGTGCCGACGCGCGAGGTGGGCGAATATTGCCCCTTGGTCAGCCCGTAAATCTCATTGTTGAACAACATGATCTGGCAATCGAGATTGCGCCGCAGCAAATGCATCGTGTGATTGCCACCAATCGACAGCGCGTCGCCGTCGCCGGTAATGATCCAGACATCGAGGTCGGGATTGGCGAGCTTCACCCCAGTCGCCACCGCCGGTGCTCGGCCGTGGATGGTGTGGAAACCGTAAGTCTCCATATAATAAGGGAAACGCGACGAGCAGCCGATACCGCTGATGAACACGGTATCCTCGGGCCGCCGCCCAAGCTCGGGCATCGTCCGTTGCACTGCTTTGAGGATCGCATAGTCACCGCAACCGGGACACCAGCGAACTTCTTGGTCGGTTTCCCAGTCTTTCAGCGTCGTGATGGGGGTCATGTCGTTCATGCTAAAGCACTCTCAATCGCGGCTTCGATTTCCGCAATGGTGAAGGGCTGGCCCGATACCTTGTTCAGCGGTTTTGCATCGACCAAAAACTGGTCGCGGAGCAGGGTTTTCAACTGGCCGGTGTTCATTTCGGGGA
>JANLRW010000118.1:0-4365 GCA_031361925.1 Sphingomonadales bacterium | reverse complement strand
GTTGAGCGTGGCAAAATAATTGTCATGCATCGGCACGATCTTGCCGAGCCATTTGCGGACGAGGTCAGGATATTCCTTGATGGCCTCGGAGATAGACCGGAAGATGACGCCCGCGCGTTCGAGTTCGGCGCGGAATGTGGTGGCGACGCTGACGCTGTCGAACACCGCATCAACCGCAACCTTGCGCGCGCCTTCGACGCCCGCCAGCACTTCCTGCTCGGCAATCGGGATGCCGAGTTTTTCATAGATACGCAGGATTTCGGGATCGACCTCGTCGAGGCTGCCCAGCTTCGGCTTCGCCTTGGGCTCGGCGTAATAATAGGCATCCTGATAATCGATTGGCGGAATATTGAGCTTGGCCCAATCGGGTGTCTCCATCGTCAGCCAATGGCGAAACGCCTTCAGCCGCCATTCGAGCATCCATTCGGGCTCGTTCTTCTTCGCCGAAATGAAGCGGACGGTATCTTCGGTCAGGCCCTTCGGCGCAAAGTCGGTTTCGATATCCGACGACCAGCCGTGCTCGTAATCGGCGACCTTCTCGGCGGCGTCCCATGCGGCCTGATCCTTGAGTTCGATGTCATTGGTCATTTACTGCACCGCACATAAAGTTCCTGATTTTCTTCACTGCCAATGCCCAAGCGCGTGATCCCGTCCATCAGTGTCAATCGGGACTGATCGCCATAAATGGCCGAGCCATGATATACCCGGCTGGTAAACTCGATGGTGCTCGTTCCAACCGGCCGCACCCTCTGAACGTCGATGCGCGACTCAAACGTCCTAATCGTCCGCCTGCCGATGCGAATGTTTCCGCTATCCGCTGGACCCGGAGCGCACTGCGATGCAGAGATCGCCCAATCGCCGCGATATGCGGGCGGTATGGTGCGCCATTCATATGCGGTTGCCGGTGCAGTAAACATGAGGCTGGCCGAAAGGATTGCACTCGCTGTCATCGCGTCCCAAACAGACTGTTCAAACTAACTCCTGCCAGTGCCCCGCGCACTGCGCCGTTGACGACCGCCCAATGCGGTTGGACATGGCAGCTGCCTTCCATCGCGCAGTCATGTTTGCCGCTGTCGCAACATGCGGTCATCGCAATCGGCCCTTCGACCGCCTCGATTATGTCGGCAAGCGTAATCGCTGCCGCCGGACGCGCAAGGGCGATGCCGCCGCCGGTGCCGCGCGCCGAACGCAACAGACCCGCCTTGGTCAATATGCTCACCAGTTTCTGCGTAGTTGGCAGCGCGAGGCCAGTCTCCCCTGCCAGATCCGTCGCAGAAACGCGCGCTGAGCCGCAATGGCGCGATGCCGCGCTCATTATCACCACCGCATAATCTGCCATATTGGACAGCCGCATCGAATCGAACCCTAATCAGATAAAATTGGTCTGATTGGTAAATGGGCGTTTTGGCGCAGGAAATCAACCCGGATAGGCTTCCAGATCGCGGTAATTTTCTTTGCTCAGCCACATTCGCAGGATCATGCTGTCATCGCCGTCGAGCGCGCCGGGAGTGCGCCCGGCAAAATGGCGGATTTCGCGGATCATGTGCGGCTGGTCGTAGAACAGGGATTCGACCTTGTCGCGCAACTCGGAAGTGCATCCGGGATCGACTAATATGCTAGCCGCCCGCAACGCCCGGTACTTGCGCATCAGTGGTTTCGGAGCTGATCCGAAATAGCGGGAAATTACCCGGACTGCGGTGCTGCGTGAAACCGGCAGCGTGGCGTAAAGCTCGTCGACATCAGGATCGAGGTCGCGCGACAGCCAGTCGGTAACTGCCTGAATGAGCGCGATGTGCTGCGGCGGAATGCGGCGGGCCCGGTTCAGCAAGAAAGTGCTGATTTCCTCGATCATCTGCGTCAGCCGCATATTTCCGTCGATCAGCCCACCGCGAAACCGCTGCGTCAACACCTCGATTTCCGGTCCGAATATCTCGGCGGATGCGATGGCGCGGTCGGCATACGCGCTCGCAGGTTTCCCGGTCAGCGCAACAAATCCCAACGGCGACAGTGCAAAACCTAGATCGGATACCGGCCCGGCAAAGGTGAATTCCGCCGATGCGGTGCCAGGCCCAAACAATGTGGCGGGCAGGATATCGTCGGTATGACCATCGTGAAAGCGCAGTTCACCTTGGCCGCGCAAAAGAAAAATCAGATGGCCAAGCGCCGCTGGCTGGCGGTCGTGTATGTGCAATTCTTCCGACTGGAAAAAATAGATTTGTGTGACAAACGGGGCAAGCTCGGCCGGTGGCGCGAACTGCACAACCTCAAATTTGTCTGGCGCGATATAGTCTTGCCCTGTCTCTGACGGATCAATCTCTACCGCGCAATTGGCCATTTGGCTCTCTTGCATAAATGCGTCCCTATTTACCCAAATCGTTAAACCGTGAAAGCCCCCGCTATGCTGTTGTGATTCTGCAGCAACATAGTGCGCTCGTCATCACTCCATGTCTATATCTGACGTCATCGAACTGTTATTGAAAAAAGGCTAATTGCACCGCTGACATCTGGCAGTTCTCCCAGTGGTTCGACCAATATCGCGGGGTCGCGCGCCTTGAGCGACATTGCGGCCTCTGCACTTGCGATTGTCGTTCCGGTCGCCGCCGAACGCAGCATTCGTCTGATTTGCGCCTCCCGTGCTTCGGACGACCCGTGGACGACGCCGAACGAGACTGCGATCGATGCATCGGGCTGGTCGGTGCGCCATTTGTTCAGCGCGCGCCCGGCTTCGGCGATGTCGGCATAAGCGGCGACCACGGGATCGTTTGGCGCATCCAACGTGGCGGAGGAGGTTGCCATGAGAACCGACTGCTCGCCGGTGGGGAGTGCGGCATGTTTTTCAACCGGTGCGGATGGAGCAAGCGTCACTGTTTGCAACCCCTGCGCCGCAGCGGGACTGTGACCAGTCGCTATGATCGTCAAGCCCGTCGCGGAACTCTCCAACCGTGCAGCATTATCGACCGCGCGTCCTTTGGCTACCTGTGAAGCGATATCCACCGCCGCCAGCGATAACTCTGGGCCGCCGTCGATGATTTCAACGGTAGCGGCGATTTCAAACAGCGCGTCGAAGCGCACGCTCCAGTCCGCGCCGAAAGGATCGACCGATATCGCCTTGAATAGCGACGGAATTACGGGAAGCACGATATGAAGCTCTGCACCCCGGCCAACCAGTGCCTCTGCTATCAGGATGTCGGCACCGGCTGCAAGCGCACCATAGCCAAAGCCAGGGCTCATATCACTGATCGCCCTTTCGACTGCGTTTTTCGCAGTGTCGTCATCGGCTGCTAGCCCCATCATACCACCAAAATAGAGGCTAAGTGGCGGGGCTAATCCGGCGAACCAAGCTTCATCGTCACGCCTGAGGGCCAATATTTGCCTAAACTGGCGAAGCGTCGTCGCATGGTCCTCCCACGCGAGTGGCGCGTGGCTTATGGCTTCGGTGAGCGCAGCCTTAGCAGCGTCGACATCGCCCAGTAACAGCATGGCTTCGGCGCGGGTGGCCGAATGCCAGTAAGGCGTTTCGCCTTGCCCGACCCCGGTCTGCATCAACGCCAGAACCTCACCTGCCAGCGCGCGCATATGATCGGCCTGTCCAGCAAATAACGACATCGTCGCGGCATTGATGAGCGGATAGCTGTCGGGCTTAAGCGCGGCGGCATCGGCATAGGCCTTCGCAGAACGCAAAAACAGCCGCGCCTGCGCTTCGCCGCTTGCCTTACGCGCTTGGTCCTTGAGGAGGCGGCCTTTGAGCGTCATTACCTTGGGATCAGATGTGACTCCGTCCAACCCCGCCTCGACAAACGCATCCCACGACCGGCTGGTGGCACCAGCGCGGGCGAGGGATAGGATCGGGGCGAGTGCGATGTTAATAGTTACACCATTCACACAATTGGGCTTGCTGCCCGGTTTTGTCCGGCGACATCCAGCTGTTTACGGCGGCGGCCCGCCATTCCCCATGTTGCCCCCGTCAGGATCGAAAATCAATTGGTCGAAGTTAGTTGGATCGTCCTCACTCGGTATATTCATGTTGAAGTTGAAGGCATAGTTGAACCGTTCGGGCTTCGTGATCGGGCTGGACCCGGGGCCAGAGCCGCTGCCTTTGGTGAAATAGTTTCTCACATAAGCGGCCTTGGCCGGGATGGTGTTCGCACCCTCGGTAAGCGTGATGTCGACACCGGCTGCATCGTAGAAGGCCTTGTTCTTTTTTGCGGGGGTTCCGTCTTCCAAGTCCTTGGTAAAAAAGAGCGGAATGTCGCGGTAGGTAAGTCCTGGGTTATCAAAATAAATCAGCACATTTGAAGGTGCGGCAAATGCCATGTTTTTGAATGACCGTATCAACGTGGGCGAATTAAGCGACTCCGGCGGAAT
>JANLRW010000047.1:0-12907 GCA_031361925.1 Sphingomonadales bacterium | reverse complement strand
GAGGATGCCGATGATCTGATTGCCGATTTTGATCAGGCGCTGGCCCAGGTTTAGGTTGCTGGATCGCCGTCACGCCAGTCCAATATGGTCCATCCCCGCTCAGCGGCTAATAGTGCCAGCGGCGGGTGCGGATTTGTCGCGAACGCCTCGTCTGCAAAATTCAATAACGGCGCATCCGAGATATGGTCCGAATATGCCCTGATATGGCATTGTGTGCGTTCGAGGCCTTCGCTGGCCATCCATTCAAGCACACGGTCCAGCTTTGCCGTGTCATAGCAGTTATGCCCGTCAATTCGAGCCAGCACATAGCCGCTGTCGTCGGTGGCTAGTTCGGTCGCAATGACATCGTCAAAGCCCAGCCGCTTGGCAATTGCATCAACATAAAGCCGGTATGATGCCGTGGCGATGACGTGGCGATAGCCTGCCGCCTTTTCATCGGCAATGCGCCAGCCGGCCTCAGCAAACACATTTCGGCCGAGAACGAGATCGGCATGGCTTTCAAGATAGCGGGCGAATTTATCGCGGGGAACACGCCTGCCGATCAGCAACCTTTGCGAAAACTCTTTCAATCGCTGCCGGTCCCAGACCTTCAATACATAAAGCAGTAAGCCGACAAGCAACAGCGGCGAAAGGAACAATCGCCACGGCGACTTGTTGAATGCCATATGCAGGAGGAAGCCATTGTAGGTCGCGCGCCGGGTCACGGTTTTGTCCATGTCGTAAATAGCGATAAGATGTCGGGCGAGCGTATTCACACCTCACTAAAGCCACATACCCGCAGCGAAAGTCTATAGGCTTGTGATAATTGCGATAATGCGCCAATCATATCTGCATGGCTGATGCAGCAGATTTCACACAAGAAAAACTGCCCGATGGCAGCAGCGTGATACGTTTATCGGGGACATTGGCAATTGCCGCGGTCAATGGTCTGGATACACGGCTAAGGGAATTGGCAGGGTCAATTCGCGAAATCGACCTTAGCGCGGTTGATCATATCGACACCGTCGGCGCGTGGCTTATTTACCGCACCGCACGCGACAATGATGCAAAAATCACTGGCGCGGATTCGGATGCAAAACGCTTGATTGAAGCAGTTGGCAATGTCGATGACGAACCAGCAGCGGTTATGGAAAAACCGACTGCAATAATGTGGTTCTTGAGCGAGACCGGCGCCGGCGTGATGCTGGCGCTATCCACCTTTTTGCGGTTTTTGGGATTTGTCGGACAGGTTGTCAAAGCCGCGTTCGTGCTAATGGCGCATCCGCGCCGCTTTCGCATTCATGCCGTAGTCCAGCATTTCGATATGGTCGGCGTTCGCGCGCTTGGCATAATCGGGCTGATGAGTTTTCTGATCGGCGTAGTAATCGCGCAGCAAGGCGCGGTGCAGCTGCGACAATTCGGCGCAGAGGTCTTCACCGTCAATCTGGTAGGCCGGCTGACGTTTCGCGAACTTGGCATCCTGATGACCGCAATCATGGTTGCCGGGCGTTCCGGGTCGGCGTTTGCTGCACAAATCGGAACGATGAAAATCACTGAAGAAATCGACGCCATGCGCACCATAGGCGTCGTGCCCGTCGAAGCATTGGTGGTCCCGCGCGTGCTGGCCGCGGTCATCATGATGCCATTGCTGGGAATGTATGCGTCGCTCCTGGCGTTGGTGGGCGGTGGATTGCTTTGCTGGATTGTGCTCGAGATTCCGCCAACCACTTTTGTCCAGCGCCTGCGCGAAGTAACACCGATCACCGACTTGTATATCGGCCTTATCAAAGCCCCTGTGTTTGGCGCAATCATCGCGATGTGCGGTTGTTTCCAAGGTATGCAGGTCGAGGGCAACAGCGAACAGGTGGGCCTCAAAACCACAGCCGCCGTTGTGCAAGCAATTTTCTTGGTAATTGTGCTCGACGCATTCTTCGCGGTGTTCTTCAGCAACATCGGGTGGGACTGAACATGGTCGAAACCATCATCAGCGTGCGTGGCCTGCGCAATTGTTTTGGCGACCAAGTCATCCACGATAATCTGGATTTAGACGTCAAGCGGGGCGAGATCTTGGGCGTGGTCGGCGGATCGGGAACCGGCAAATCGGTATTGATGCGCTCGATCATCGGATTGCAACAACCCGAAGCAGGCGAAATCAATGTCTTTAGCGAGGCAATGATCGGTAAGGAAGAAGACGAAGCGACCGATGTCCGGCGACGCTGGGGTGTGCTGTTTCAAGGCGGTGCGTTGTTCTCGACGCTCACCGTCGCAGAGAATGTGCAAGTTCCTTTGCGCGAATTTTACCCAGATTTCAGCAGAGCCTTGATCGACGAAATCGCGCGCTACAAAATTCATCTAAGCGGGCTGCCTGCAGATGCCGCATATAAATATCCTTCGGAATTGTCGGGCGGCATGAAAAAGCGCGCGGGTCTGGCACGCGCGCTCGCGATGGACCCTGAGCTGCTATTTCTGGACGAACCGACAGCGGGCCTCGATCCCATTGGCGCCGCCAATTTCGACAATCTCACGCGCGAATTGAAAGAGACATTGGGCTTGACCGTATTCTTGATCACCCATGATCTCGATACACTATACGCCATCTGTGACCGGGTTGCGGTGCTCGCCGACCACAAAGTCATTGCGGTTGGCCCCATCGAAGATTTGCTGGCGACCGATCATCCGTGGATCAAGGAGTATTTCAGCGGCCCCCGCGGTCGCACCGCACGGCGCGGGCATTCCAAGCCCAAAGCCGACGGTGCAAAATTGAACATGGACAAGCAATTGATCGCAAGGCCATAAAGGACGACAATGGAAACGAAATCCAACAATATCATCGTCGGTGCAATCACGTTGCTGTTACTGGCGTTGCTGGCAGGCTTTATTGTCTGGCTGTCTCGCGCAAGCGACGGCGCGAAGAAGGAATATGACATTTTCTTCCAGCAATCGGTCAATGGTCTGGCAAAGGGATCAGGCGTTTCCTTTTCCGGCGTACCGGTGGGGCAGATTGACAAGATCGAGTTGTGGGAGCCAGACCCTGAATTTGTCCGTGTACGGATCAAGATCGATAGCGATGTGCGGATTTTGCTCGGCACGGTTGCGACGATTAACGGCGTTGGCTTTACCGGCGTTTCGGAAATCCAGCTCGACGGTGCAGTTAAGGGCGCGCCGCCTTTGGGTTGTCCAGCCGAAAATCCGCGTTCTGCTTGTCCCGCCGGTGTTCCGGTCATCCCAACCAAGCCCGGCGCGCTCGGAGAGTTGCTCAACAACGCTCCATTATTGCTCGAACGTCTCTCAACCCTGACCGAACGGTTGACCAATATATTGTCGGATAAAAATCAGGCGTCGATTGAACAGATCCTTGACAATGTTGAAGGGATATCCGGGTCGCTGGCCTCGCAAGGACCCGAGCTTCAAGCTGCGATCAAACAATCGCGCTTGACGCTGAAACAAGCCGGAGACGCCGCCGACCAGCTTGCCCTATTCTCGGGTTCGGCGAGCAAGCTACTCGATAGCGACGGACGACCGATAATGGCCGAACTCCGCAAAACCTTAGGGTCGGCAAACCGCAGTCTGGCCGCACTCGAAACCACCTTGAACAACGCCAACCCGGCAATTGAAACATTGAGTACGCAAACCTTACCCGAGGTTAACCAATTGGCGCGCGATATGCGTGAACTTTCAACCTCGCTCAAATCGGTAACCGAGCGGCTCGACCAAGACGGCGTTGGCGCGCTGGTTAGCGCTCCTGCCCTGCCGGATTATAATGGGAAACGGAAATGACCGTAACACGCAAACTTCCAGCGAGAAATTTAGCATGTCTCGCTGCGCTATCGTTCGCGCTGACATCGTGCGTCAGCTTCGGAGGTAAAGCGCCGCCTTCATTGCTGGTGCTGACGGCAGCCAACGGTGTTCAAGGGGGTGCTGGGCAAAGCGGTTCGCCTGCCGACGCACTGATCGTGCTGCTGCCCGAGGTGCCGCGCAAAATCGACACCAACCGCGTACCGGTGCAAATCGATGACAGCAATATTGCCTATCTGAAAGACGCGGTCTGGTCGGATAAACCGGCGCGAATGATGCAGATGTTGCTGATGGAGACTATCTCGGCAAAAACCGGTCGGCTCGTGCTGAACGAGGTCGATGCGGGCGGCAAAGCGCAGCAGTTCCTGTCGGGTAGTTTGATTGAATTTGGTATCGACAGCAGCGCAATGGAAGCGGTTGTCGTTTACGATGCGGTCAAATTGATGCGCGGTCAGGTCGTCGAAAAAAAGCGGTTCGAGGCGCGTCAAACAGTAACAGCCATTGAACCCGGCCCCGCAGGTGCAGCACTCAACAAGGCGGCCAACGATATCGCCGTCGAAATGGCGGCGTGGGTCGGCGCATCGTCAAACCGGTGAATTACGACGTAAACGCAGGTGCAAAGCCTTCAGGGCTTGGCCAGTCCGAAGATCTGATCGCCATGACCTTAAACAGACTGCCCATCTGATCCTCCTTTACCAGTCGGTCGCGTGCGTGAAAAATCTCTTCAGCACGGTCCGGCGTGCCATTTGCCAGGCTCATAGCACGTTGGTTGATCCCTAACGCCTCAAGCCATCTGCCTTGTTCGACTGGACCGTCCACGCGCAAGTCGCGCATCCGTGCCAAGTTGGCCAGTTCGAGAAAATTGACATGCGCAGTCAGGTCATGGTCGCCGGGATTTTCGAACGGATCGGCAAATTGGTGATTTCTGACCGCCTGCAATGTGCTGCCGAGGCCCGGCTGGGTATAGCCGTAGTCGATAATCAGCAATATTCCGCCCTGCTTTTCGAGACGCGACGCCAACTCGTACATCATGCCGGTTGCCGCAGGCGAGGTTTCATAGATGGCATCGCTACGGCTGTTGCGAAACGCCTCTGGCACGGCAGCGTCCATCGCCTGCGAACCCGGCATAGGGGTAAATTTCGTGCCGCGATCACGCACCACCACGCGTTCGCGCCATCCCGAATGCGTCGACACAATTTGCCGCACGGGTAGAGCATCAAAAAATTCGTTTGCTACAATCAGCAGTGGCGCATCATCTGGCAGATCGTCGACTATGCTGCAAAAATGTGCCTGCGGAACAGCTGCGGATTGCTTGGCGCGCAGCGCCTCACTGGTTTCAACGAAATGCACCGGCGGGACAAAGTCGAACCGCGCCATCGCACGTAGCGCGTCTGCCGCCAATGTTCCGCGCCCTGGGCCAAGCTCCACATAACGGCAGTGCGCCGGGCTATTTTGCCGCAGCCAGATGTCGGTCAGCCACATTCCCACCAGCTCGCCAAATATCTGGCTGATCTCCGGTGCTGTAATGAAGTCACCGTCGGTGCCGAGCGGATCGGCACGATTGTAATATTCGGTATTCGCAGCGAGCATATATTCAGCGATGCTAATCGGACCCGAGCCCTCGATTTGTTTGGCCAATCTGAGCGCCAACTGGTGAGGTTCAGGCAACACTCTCGCTCCCCGCAATTGGTTCGACCCGCTGGCGTCTGCCGGCAGCGGTGGTTACGAGGTAAAGCCCGATCAAAATCATCGGGATTGTAAGCCATTGCCCCATGCTCAGGCCGCTTTGTTCGGCAAGCCATTGCAGTTGGCTATCAGGTTCGCGCACGAATTCGATCAGAAACCGAGAAAAGCCATAGATCAACGCCGCAGCGCCGAACAGAAACCCCGGTTTGTAACGGGCGTCGGTTCTCCAAAGTAACGGCCACAAGATCGCAGCCATCATTATCCCTTCGAGAGCCGCTTCGTATAACTGGCTGGGATGGCGCGGCGGTCCGGTCACTAACATCCCGTTGACAACCTCGGGAAAGCGCACCGCCCAGCTGACATCGGTCTCGCGGCCCCAAAGCTCACCGTTTACAAAATTGGCAAGCCGGACAAGGAAAAGTCCGAAAGGAATAGAGCACGCGATGTAATCGCACATCCGCAAAAACGACAATTTGTTTTTGCGCGCAAAAAGCCAGATCGCCAAGATCACGCCCATCGTTCCGCCGTGCAGCGACATACCGCCTTCCCATAGCTTGAAGATATCGACCGGATTGTTGAGGATGGAGGGCTGGTAGAAAAGGATATACCCGATGCGTCCCCCCAATATGATTCCAAGGGTAGCGTAAAAGATCATGTCATCGGCGTGCTGCCGCGACATAGGCGCACCCGGCTTCGCCAGCATTTTGGTCAAATACCAGTAAGCCAGCATGATCCCAGCCAGATAGCCCAAAGAATACCACCTGATCTGGAAAAACCCGAGGTCAAACGCGACCGGCCCGATACCGAGATCGGTGAAATTGATATGGTCAGCCGCGACAGCCAATAATTCGAATGACACAAGCAGCCCCTCGGGAAATTTTGACATTCCTATAGAGCGAAATAGAAGGTGGACAAAGAGTTTAGGAGAGAATCATTATGCCGTCCGAATTGGACCTTGCGATAGACGCAACCGTCGCGCGTTTGATGGAAGGTGATGGCCCGCTTGCGATCACGCACGTTGAGAAGTTTGGTGTGCAAATGCCAATGCTGACAAAAGCGCCTAGTAATTTAGCCGAATATTTTGCGTTTTTCTGTGCAACGCACGGCGACAAGGAATTTTTGGTCGATGGCACCTGCCGTTTGACCTTCGCTCAGTGCTATACAGCTGCACGCGAATTGGCGGGCGGGCTGGTCGAAGGGCGCGGGGTGCAAAAAGGTGACCGGATCGGTATCGCCGCGCGCAATTCGGCCAACTGGATCATCGCTTATATGGCCATCATCATGGCGGGCGGTGTCGCGACGTTGTTAAACGGCTGGTGGCAAGGTGGGGAGCTGGCCGAAGGCATCCGTATGGTCAGATGCCGCTATGTGCTCGCCGATGCGCAGCGTGCGACACGATTGGAAGGCCAAGACCTGGGCGACGCGCAGATATTGGTGTTCAGCCATGATTGCATGCCGCTCGACGGTTTATCAGTATTGGTGTCGCAAGGTGGCAACGCGTCCACGCCAATACCTGCGATTGATCCGCTGGATAACGCGACCATTCTTTATACATCCGGATCAACTGGTCAGTCCAAAGGTGCCCTGTCCGACCACCGCGCCGTGGTGCAGGGTACGATGAGCTATTTGGGCCAGACGCTGGTGTTTTTCGATCTCTTGACCGCGCAAGGCAATGCACCCACTTTGCAACCGGCGACATTGCTGAATGTCCCATTATTCCATGTAACTGCGTCGGTGCCGGTAATGCTGCAAAGTTTCGCCATTGGCCGCAAGCTGGTGATGATGCCTAAATGGGATGCTGAGGACGCAATGCGGCTCATCGAGCAAGAGAAAATTACCTATTTCGTCGGTGTGCCGTTGATGAGTATCGAACTGGCCACGCACCCGGCCCGCCACAAATATGATCTAACGACATGCACGGCATTTGCCGCCGGCGGCGCACCGCGCCCCGTCGAACATGTAAAGAAAATCCGCAAAGAGATGCATTGGGGTTTTCCGTTGCTTGGCTACGGCCTGACTGAAACCAACGGCGTTGGCTGCGGCAACTTCACTGAAAATTATCTCGCCAAACCGACAAGCACTGGCCCGGCGACCAAACCGCTGGTTGAACTGGGGATATTGGATGATGATGGCCACCACATGCCGCAAGGTGAGCGCGGCGAAGTTTGCCTGCGCACCATCGCAAACTTCAACTGCTATTGGGAAAATGAAGAAGCGACCAACGCAGCATTTACCAACGACGGATTTTTCCGCACCGGCGATATCGGTTATGTTGATGAAGACGACTATTTGTTTATCGTCGATCGCAAAAAGGATATCATCATTCGCGGCGGTGAAAATATCAGCTGCCCGGAAGTGGAAGCTGCCGCTTATGAGCATGATGCGATTGTCGAGCTTTCGGTGTTCGGGATCGCCGACGAGCGCTTTGGAGAGGTCCCCGGGATTGTGTATTTTACCAAAGACAATACGGCGGTGTCCGGTGACGATTTGAAGGGATTTTTGGCACCGCGCCTCGCACCCTTCAAGATACCAGTGCATTACTGGCAGGCACCCGAGCCGCTGCCGCGTTTGGGCACTCAAAAAATCGACCGAGTGACGTTGCGGCGCGAATATAATGAAAAGGTTGCATCTGGAGGCTGACATTGCGGCGTTCCGTATCTATTGATAGATATGGCAAGCGCATCCGACAGCATCAACAAGCAGCGAGACATCATTGATCGCAAAGCAGTGGCCGAGGCAATCGAAGTGATGGCGTCCTCTGGTGACAAGGCGTCATCGCGCGTAAAAATTGTAGAGCAGTTGCAAACAGCGCTCGCCAAAGGTCGTGTCGAGATTTCGCAAAGGTTGATAAAGAGTCCGTCACACGGTTACCGCGCCGCGGCTGAACAAGCGTTTCTTATTGATCAAATCGTCCGGATTATTTTCGACCATGTGACGCAGCAACTATACCCAGTGGGTAATCGCTCGTCATCTGAACGCATCGCGATTTTGGCAGTCGGGGGATATGGTCGTGGCGAAATGGCGCCGCATAGCGACGTCGATATCGCTTTCGTAACACCCTACAAGCGCACAGCGTGGACCGAGCAGGTCGTCGAAGCCATGCTGTATCTGCTGTGGGACTTAGGATTAAAGGTCGGCCAATCTAGCCGGTCCCTCGATGAAACAGTCAAGATGGCCCAGGACGACCTGACGATCCGGACGGCATTGCTGGAAAGCCGGTTTGTATGGGGCGACCGCGATGTCTATGAAGTGGCCGCGAACCGATTTTGGGCTGAAGTCGTCGGTAAAACCGGCCCGGAGTTTGTCCGGCTAAAAATGGCAGAACGCGAAGCGCGGCACAAACGGATGGGCGATAGTCGCTACGTCGTCGAACCCAACGTCAAGGACGGCAAAGGAGGTCTGCGCGATCTGCACACCTTATACTGGATCGGCAAATATGTGCACCGGGTCCGTTCGGCAGCTGCTTTGGTCGACGTCGGATTGCTGACCGCCACCGAGTATCGACGGTTCCGCCGTGCGGAAAATTTCTTATGGGCGGTGCGGTGCCATATGCACGACATCACAGGGCGGGCTGAGGACCGGCTGACCTTCGATCTGCAAAGCGACGTTGCGGCACGTATGAACTTTGCTGCGCGACCAGGGCGGTCAGCGGTGGAGCGGTTCATGCAATTTTACTTCTTAAATGCCAAAACTGTGGGCGATGTGACCGGCCTATTCCTCGCCCATCTAGACGAAACTCTCGCCAAGAGCGGGCGCCGGTTTTTGCCCTTTCTCAACCGGCACCCGCGTAAACTCAATGGCTTTCAGCTTGATCGTGGGCGTTTGGCGTTACCCAACGACACTTTTTTCGCGGAAGACCCGGTTAGGCTTATCGAGATATTTCAACTCGCAGACAAATTCGGGCTAGAGATCCACCCACTTGCAATGCGCGCAGCGCAGCGGGATTCACGATTGATCAACAAGCAGGTCAAGAATGACGAACGGGCGAACATGTTATTTCTTGATGTCCTGACATCACCGCGCGACCCCGAAATGGTTTTGCGCTGGATGAACGAATCGACGGTATTTGGACGTTTTGTGCCGGACTTCGGCCGGGTGGTCGCGCAAATGCAGTTCGATATGTACCACCACTACACCGTAGACGAGCATTCAATCCGGGCGATCGGTTTGTTAGCGGAGATTGAAAAAGGCGACCTGAAAGCAGACCATCCGCTATCAACAGCCATCATGCGGCAGATTGTAAGCCGCCGTGTGTTGTTTATCGCCACGTTGCTGCATGACATAGCCAAAGGACGCGGCGGCGATCACAGTGTATTGGGGGCAGAAGTTGCGAAAAACCTGTGCCCGCGATTAGGGCTGAGCGACGCAGAAACAGAAACCGTGGCATGGCTGGTCCGTTATCATTTGCTGATGTCGGCGACTGCCTTCAAGCGCGATTTGGCCGACTTTAAAACAATCCTTGATTTTGCGCAGGCCGTTCAATCGCCCGAACGCCTGCGGCTCCTGCTCGTGCTTACTGTAGTCGATATTCGCGCAGTCGGGCCTGGTGTTTGGAACAGTTGGAAGCGGCAGTTGCTGACCGACTTGTTTGAGGCGACCGAGGAGGTGCTTCGCCTTGGCCATAAACAGCGCGGTCGTGATGAGCGTATTATTTCGAAAAAGGCGACGCTGGAACAAAAACTTGGCTTGCCCAACAACACGTTTGCTGCCCTTGCCCGACGGCTTCCCGGTCCGTATTGGATTGCGGAACCTGACGATATTATCGAACGTAATGCACGGCATCTGCTAAAAAGTGGAGACACCGATCTGGCTATTGATGCCTGCTATTATCCGGAACGCGGCGCAACATTGATAACGGTTTATGCAGCCGATCATCCTGGATTGTTTTACCGGATTGCCGGTGCCATCCATCTGGCCGGGGGCAACATCATAGACGCCCGGATCCACACGAGCACCGACGGCATGGCGGTTGATAACTTTTTGATTCAAGATCCGGTCGGGCGCCCGTTCCGCGAACAAAGCCAGCTGGACCGGTTATCACGCAATATTGAAGAAGCACTTGCCAATCGCGCCAAGCTGAGCACCCGGCTCGATGCGAAACCAAAGGCACTGCGCCGGGCAGATGCCTTTAAAATTGCCCCGTCGGTGTTCATCGACAATCAGGCATCTAATCGTTTTACCGTTATTGAGGTCAACGCGCTTGACCGACCGGCGTTGCTCAACAACTTAGCATTGGCGCTTTTTCAGTCGAAAGTGACGTTGCACAGTGCCCATATCGCTACTTATGGGGAACGCGCGGTCGATACATTCTATTGCACCGACCTGTTGGGCAGCAAAATAGAGAGCCGGTCGCGGCTGAAGTCGTTAGAATTACGATTGATTGAAGCAGCGACGGGTTATCAGGGTTCAGAGATCCGGCAGGTTGCCTGATTAAGCCTCGCCGATTCAGGTTTTACGGCGTTTGTGTCACAAGTCCGGTACCGACGCCGAACACCATTCGCCCCAAATAAAAGGGGCCGGTCTTTCGACCAGCCCCTTCAAATTTCGACAGGGTCGAAGCTTACATGCCCGAACCTGGGCCGTAGCTGACTTCCACGCGACGGTTTTGCACTTCGCGAACGCCGTCTGCCGTCTGAACCAGCGGAGCTGTTTCACCGAATGCTTCAGTTGCGATTGCGCCGCCGGAGACACCCTTCGATTCGAGATAAGCACGAACCGTCGAGTTACGACGCTGCGAGAGACCAACGTTATAGGTTGCGGTACCCGACTTATCGGCGTGACCAGCAAGCATAACCTTGGCATTGCCGCAATTTGCATATTGAGCAACCGCGTTATCCAACACGCCAGCAGCATCCGGACGCAAGTTCGACTTATCCCAGTCGAAGAATACGATGTACGGACCGCTGTTGCAGGTTACCTGCGGTGGTGGTGGGGGAGGCGGTGGTGGTGGTGGAGCCACATATGGTGGAGGAGGCGGTGCTGCCACTTCAACTGGCGCAGGCGCGCCGCCGAAGTTATAAATCAGGCTACCCATGATGCTGTGCGAACGGAAGCGCGTGCTGACGGCACGGCCCAGACGATCAACCAGATCAACACCCTTGGCGTTAAAGAAACGGTATTTCAGACCGACGTCCCAGCTATCACTGAGCGGTGCGCGAACGCCCGCAAGTGCTTGCCAAGCAAAGCCCGTATCCGAATCGTCCAACCATGACGGTGCGGCAAACTGATTTTGCAGGTCGATACGAGCAACACCTACGCCGCCACCGACAAAGCCTTGGATGCCATCATCGTCGCCGAAGTCGAGCAAGCCATTGACCATGAAGCTAAGCGCATTCACGTCACCGCCAGTGTTGTATGACCCGCCGCGCTGAAGCCGGGTCGTGGCATTGGTTGGAATCTGCGGCGTTGCACTGCTGAAGTTAGCAGTATCAGCTTCACGGTAAGAAACCTCTGACTCGAGGCGGAAACCACCGAAGTCGTAACCAACCACGCCGCCGAAGTCGTAACCTGTATCCGTGTCGATACCGCCAGCATTGTTCGTAGTGCCGATATCAAGTGTTAGATCTTCGACTATCATGGCACCGCCATCGACTCCCACATACCACTGGTCGTCGCGGGCCAAAGCCGGTGATGCCAGAGCTGTAGAAGCGAGCGCCAAACCTATGGCAAACTTACGCATCAACTTTCCCCTTTTCTTTGTTAGGATCGGAAATTCTGAAACTGCGGTCTACCGATTCTGTTCCAGCGATGCAAGTCACATTCCTTTCAAACTGTTGCTAAAATGTCGCCATTTTGCCGGATAGTTCCAAAATTTGTCTATCCGCCCGGGTCATGCCGTAACTAAGCCTATCGTTCGGAAGTGCGACAATAGTGCAACGATTACAGCGCGCGCTTCGACGTCTATGGTTGCACCTGATTGCGGGTTGGCCACTATGGGTGCCGATATCCATTGACTACCGTGCCACACAACATCTGTGTTGCTCGCGACATTTCGCACACGCATCCCTGATACCGGCGTGAGATATCGCCAGCTTCCACCGGCCCAAACCGCGATTTGGTTAGCTTTATTTTGCCATTCCCCAGAACTCGCAGGATCAATAAGCCAACATTTTCCAGTATCTGCCAAAGTTAGCACCGGCGGAGCGGGCAAGCGGCCTTGCACTACCGGATGGAGCAAGGCATCAATCCTTGCCAGCGCCTCGTTATGCGTCACTTCCTTTTGAGCCTGTGCGACCGCGAGATATGGCAACTGGTGCCGCGAACTGTTCGTGTCCGGCATGTACATTCATCCTTTCATGTGACTTCGGCTTATATTGCGATAACGACATCGATAGCGGCGGGCGCAGATGCCATATGTCGGCCGATCTGAACGATGTGGAAGGTCAATATAGGTCCTGCGGCTGCGGCCAATTCATTAATAACTGCTGGTGGTAGGTTCAACTGAGGT
>JANLRW010000046.1:0-7493 GCA_031361925.1 Sphingomonadales bacterium | reverse complement strand
TTTCCGGTATTCTGGACAGTTATCGTATACCGCACAACTGCGCCGGGCAGCGCCTTCGGATTCGAGCCGCTAACCCCGTCGGACAATATCGTCGATGTTTTGGCGATGACCAACGTCGCATTACCCGCGATCCGCGTGTTGGTAATCGTGCAGGTGATGACATCGCCCAGAACCGGCGTAATCGTGCCCGGCACCGTCGCCGGAAAACTGGTGGTCACGCCGTTCGTACCATTGGTGCATCCTAGAACCGGGGTATACTGGCTAAGACTGCCCGGCCCCGACATGATCTCGTCAAGCGAATACGCAGTGCCGGCGTTCAGTTGCACCAGCGCAGTGTCGCCGCCGGTCACGGTTCCGCCAGTTCCGGTCGTCGTCGAAGTAGCGATATCGGTCGTCCCATTGCGGATGCGCACTATGAACTGGTCGGTGTTGAACCGCCTGCCGCCGGTTCCCATTGCCTTTAGCAACCGAATGTGCGGGTTGGCAGCGTTGGTGAAAACACAAATGATTGCGTCGCCGAATTGCAACGCGCCGAAATTATAAGATGTCGTGAGCACATTACTCGGCAACGGCGTCGTTGAGCTGTTGGCGTTGGTGCACGTCAACCGGCTTTGATATTTGGTCAAGGCGCTCGCACTGCCCGCCGACATGGCTTCGGTCAGCGTCAGCGGTATCCCCGACGCTAGCGACAAGGGAGTGGCACTGAACGGGCCGTTGCCGGTGCCGCTTGTGGTGCCGCTTGCCAGTGTCGACCCCGAAGACGTAGAGGTCACGCGGAAGGTGAACTGGTCGGTCGCATCGACCCGCGCGCCGCTGATGCTTTTGCGCAGACGCATTGAGGCAAAGCGCACCGCAAACATCGCACCCTGCAAGCCGCCTGCCAGCATGTTCGCAGTGACTGTCGTCGGGCTGTTAGATCCGACAATATAGCCGCCAACGGTTCCCGGCACCCCGGTTTCGGTGAATGTATTGGTGCCGGTGCCGGTGATTGTCGGATATGTATTGCCGCTGATCGGGTTGACCTGATCGAGAATAGTCCAGCCAGTGCCGTTCGTCACAAACTGCAAATTTTCGCCGTCATTGGTCGATTCGGCATCGGCGGCCACAAATGAGTAAGCCGAAACCGCGGGCGCGCCAGGTGGAGGTGTGATTAGGATCGACGAAAATGTGATCGATCTGGCCCCAGCCGAAGCCGTGTAAAGCACGGGACGGCCAGGAATACCCAGGAACGCCGTATTCCCAACTGCTGCACCCGTCCACGACGGCGCAGGTATGGCGTTGAATGCGGCAGCTCCGGTTGGAGTCACCCGAAGGTTAAAAGAGAGCGTCGATCCGTCCGAAAGCGCGAACGAAAAATTCTGCCCCGCACCTGAGCGGGCGGTTGCATCATTATATGTGGTAAAATCCAACCAGCAATAAGTTTCCCATCCGGCAGGTGCAGTGCCCTGCGTTGTTGCCGGACCACAGCTTTGCGCGTGAGCAGGCGTCGCCGCCATGCCAACATACATGACGACGAGACATGCCAGCCGGATCACCAGCTGACGCAAGGATTGCAGTTCCCACATCAATGGCGGCGGTAGCGAAATTTGGTTAACGCCCGGTATTAGCGTCAACATCTGCGCCGCAATTTGGATAATTTTACAACTGAAACACCAGCAAAAGCGTAAGAGCTTATCACTGATAACGGTCTTTGCAGCAAATGTGACCGTTGCGATGGCTTTTAAGGCGACCGTGAATTGCGCCGGTCGTCAGTTGATCCGGGTGCGAAATTGCAGGTTGAACTGCGGGGTCGGCGAGCCGCCAGAAAGCATCGCACCCTTCGGATTGAAACAGATGTGGCGCACGGCAGGATCATAGCCTGCTACGGGCGTGTAAGTGCATGCGGCAAAGCTGGCTGGTGCGGCAACAAGGTTTGAATAGCGCAGGTCGGTGGCCGATGTAAAAGTCAGCCCTGTCCCCGTTTGCGTGAAAGTCACCGGGCCGGTCAATGGACCGCTACCGTCAATATCACCGTTGAAGAAGGTCAACGTGCTCGGCAACGCGTCGAATACAATGACAGAGTTCGCGTCCGTTGATGCCGACCCGGTGTTGGTGACCGAGATGGTATACAGCATATCATTGCCGGGAAGCGAAAACGGAATCGTGCCGGTTGGGATGTAGACCGCCGACGATTTTGCCGTCGTCAACGTTGCCACGCCGAGGCTGGTGAACGCATAATCCTCAACTTCGCCGTTCGATAGTATGAGCGTTGAGGGCGGTGCGTTTAACGTCGTCGACCATCTGAAACGGGCAAATGTCTGCGCCAGTGTTGCGGTCGCTGGCGTTGTTATTGATACGCCGATCGTTCCTGCTGCCGGATTGGTATCGCCCGCTCCGTTATCCGCAATGTTGGTTGCCACCTGTTCGCCAGCGTCGGCAAAATCACCATCGCCGTTCCAGTCAACCCAACCTTGCAACCGTCCGTTTGCGCCAGCCACGGTGACCGTTGCCGTTGTTACGAAAGTGCGGCGGTATGTGCCCGCGCTATAGCCGTCATCGCCGGCATCGCCTATGGCATTAGCGTTGGCATAGGGCGCTGTTTCAGCGGTATTGACCGTGCCGATCCGATAGCCCGTCACGATGTCATGGATAGGGTTTCCATAAGACGCCGGTGCGTCGCTGAAGTCCTGCGGCGGGTTGCCGCCAGTAGTCGGGGATACGAAAACGGTCGTAGGGCAAGCAAAATCGAGCGAGGTGAGCCGCGTTGAGTTACCGGTTCCCAAAGTGCCGATCCGGTACCCAAACGAACTCGTGTTGGTATAGGCGGCGGATACAATATTCTGGGTTTCGGTTTCATCGATACCTGCAGCGGTATACGTCGTTGTGGATTCGAAACGACGGCGTGTTCCAGAAGACGGCCCTGACGCGTTTACGGAAAGTCGGGTCGGGTTGTCTAGAATGTAGCTCACTTGTTGAGTTGTAGAGAACTCCGCGTATTCGCGGAGTGAACCGCTATCGCCATCGACATCGATTGCCGATGCCACAACGTCGAAGGCAAAGGGCGTGGTCGTGCCTGCGACAACGAAGAAGAATGTAAAGTCGACGCTGCGCGCATCGGTGCCATTGAGCTCGGGTTGAAAATTACCGATCAGGCCGCCGTCATTGTCAATAGTAGCCAGTGTTGCGCCATTGTTTAGCGCATCGATCCGGACACGGACGTCGATGCCGGTCGCTGCATTGGCATATCTATACACCGCGCCAACGCTCAGTGCTGTGCCGGAAACGAGCGTCGGTCCCTGCAAATTGAGTGGCGTTATCGGCCGCCCTTGGCAGGTTGTCCCAATTTGTGCATGTGCAGGCAGCGCCGATAGTGCGCAGATAATGAACGTCAAAAAAGCTGTCAATCGCGCAAACGCGCGCCGTGGCTGGCTCATTGTTCCTCGCTCACTGCAAACCGGATTTCTAGTCCAAACATAACGATAAAGAATTGAAGCATAGTTAATCGATATTCACTTAGTCGGCTGCGGCACCTAGCGGCATTCGCATATTGTTGCCTGCGGACGGACGCGATCACTTCGATCCAAAATGTGTAAACATTGATCATCATACTGATTTAATTGATTACTATCTGGTCAGTTGAATTAAGCAAATTTAACAATTGGCTGCTATTTTGTGGGCATTATGGACGCTGTGGTATTTTTGGGCACCGGATGTCGCCGTGCCATCAGGATATTGGTGACGGCATGTCTTTTGCTGCTCTCGACGTTGGTGATGCTGACGGCCAAAGCATCGGCACAAACCGTCAATCAATACAGCAACACCACAGTCGGCGCGATTACCGACGTCAATTGTGGCACGGCTGGTCAAATAAGCCGGACCTTCTCGGTCCCCGCGAGCTATATCGTCGGGGACGTCAATTTGGGCGTGTTCCTAACCCACACCTATCGCAGCGATTTGCGCATTACTTTACAGTCTCCAGCGGGCACGACGGTAGCAGTGATGACCAATACGGCCAGCTCCGGCGACAACCTTAACGACTTGTTCGATGATGAGGCGGCAACTGCAATTTCGGCACACAATGCGACGGTGACCGATCCGGTGACGCCCGTCCCGCCCCCTTATTCGCACAGTTTCAGGCCGACCGCTATTTTGTCGGGTTTCGACGGGCAGAATGCGGCTGGCACCTGGACGATGATTATTTGCGATTCGGTGGCGCAAGATGTCGGCACTTTTAGCAGGGCCGATCTCTACATCACCTCAACAAGCCTATCGGTCGTCAAGACAAGTTCGACCATCAGCGACGGCGTCAGCGGTGCGAACTCGAAATCATTACCCGGCGCAATCACTCGATATTGCTTGCTCGTGACCAACAATGGCAACACTGAAACGGCGGCTTCAACCAACGTGCAGGCGGTCGATATCATTCCCGCGACTATGACCTATGTAGCAGGCAGTCTTTTATCAGGCGCCACATGCGCCACTGCAACGACCGCCGAAGACGACAATGCTGCGGGTGCCGACGAAAGCGACCCCTTTGGAATGTCGGTTTCCGGGTCGACGGTCACCGGCGTCACGGCCTCCTTAACCGCAGGCGGCACCTTTGCGATGGTGTTCCGGGCCACCGTCAACTGATCCGCTAAAATCGCTGGCGTAATCGCGGTGACATTTATACACCCCCGCCATGAGCACAAAAACAGTTTCGAATCGCAACGATCCTGTGATCGAAACCCGCGATCAGTTGATTGCCGCGATTGCCAAGGGTGAGAAGCCCAAGGAGCGCTGGCGGATCGGCACCGAACATGAAAAGTTCGTTTACTGCACCAACGACCATCACGCGCCGTCATATGAAGAACCTGGTGGCATCCGCGATCTGTTGATGGCGATGACCGAGTTTGGGTGGGAACCGGTCTACGAAAATGGTAACGTAATTGCGCTCAAAGGCACCGATGGCGCGGTCAGCCTTGAACCCGCAGGCCAGCTCGAACTATCGGGCGCGCCGCTCGAAAATCTGCACCAGACCTGCGCCGAAACCGGACGGCATCTGCAACAGGTGAAGGCCATCGGGGCAAAGACCGGCAAGGGCTTTTTGGGCCTTGGCCTATGGCCCGACAAGACCCGCGCAGAACTGCCGATCATGCCCAAGGGCCGCTACGAAATCATGCTACGCCATATGCCGCGTGTGGGCAGCATGGGCCTCGACATGATGCTGCGCACCTGCACAATTCAGGTCAATCTCGATTATTCATCCGAAGCCGACATGGCGCATAAATTTCGCACGTCGTTGGCGCTACAACCGCTGGCGACCGCGCTCTTCGCGAACTCGCCGTTTCTTGAGGGCAAGCCCAACGGCTTCCTCTCCTACCGAAGCCATATTTGGTCGGATACCGACCCGCAGCGCACCGGGATGCTGCCGTTCGTCTTCGACGAGGATTTAGGCTACGAACGCTATGTCGATTACATTCTCAATGTGCCGATGTATTTCGTTTATCGTGACGGCAAATATATTGATGCGTCTGGCCTTGATTTCAAAGATTTCCTGCGCGGCGAACTGTCCGTTCTTCCCGGCGAAAAGCCGACGGTCGCCGATTGGGAAGACCATATGTCAACCGCCTTTCCAGAAGTGCGGCTCAAAAGTTTTCTCGAAATGCGTGGTGCCGACGGCGGCCCGTGGAACCGGATTTGCGCGCTGCCCGCTTTCTGGGTCGGTCTGCTCTACGACCAGAATGCGCTCGACGCGGCGTGGGACGAGGTCAAGCATTGGACGATCGAAGAGCGCGAGACGCTGCGTAATGCAGTTCCTGCCCAAGCGTTGAATGCCGCGATCCCCGGCGGCGGCAAATTACTCGACCTTGCGGGCCGCATCCTCGACATTTCATCGAGCGGCCTTGCGGCGCGCAATTGCCTCAACAGCAGCGGTGACAATGAAACTGGCTATCTCGATCCGCTGCGTGAAATCGTCGCATCGGGCAAAACCGTGGCCGAGGTCATGCTCGACAAGTATAACGGCGAATGGGGCGGCGACATTACCCGCGTCTATGACGAGATGAGCTTCTAGCGCCAAGCCCGCAGGCGAGCGCGCAATTATTGCAAAACTGCCACAGGTGACACAGAAACGTCGCATTTCTGCAATGCTTTGTTGAACGCTTCTGCAACGCAACATAGATGCGTTTTCAGTCGCAACCTAACTAGCCGATTCTCTTTTTCCTGCTCGTCACCTCGGAGAAATTTTAATGCGTTCGATCCGCTCAACCGTCACATCCAGCGTCGCGATCGCGATTGCGTCGACCAGCCTATTCATCGCGCCTGCCGCTTACGCGCAGGATGACGCCGCCGAAGAAAGCCCGGGCCTAAGCGAAATCGTCGTCACTGCGCAGCGGCGCGAGGAAAATTTGCAGGACGTGCCCTTGTCGGTGACCGCAGTCACCGGCGACAAGCTCGATGCAATTTCCGCAGGCGGCGTGGATATTCGCGGGCTTTCGGGCCGCGTGCCCAGCCTGCTCGTGGAATCCTCATTCGGTCGCACCTTTCCGCGTTTCTACATTCGCGGCCTTGGCAACACCGATTTCGACTTCAACGCATCGCAGCCGGTTAGCCTGGTTTATGACGATGTCGTCCTCGAAAACCCGATCCTCAAAGGCTTCCCGATATTCGATCTCGAACGCGTCGAAGTCTTGCGCGGGCCGCAAGGCACACTCTTTGGCCGCAACACGCCTGCCGGTATCGTCAAATTCGACAGCGTGAAGCCCAGCGACGTCGCGGGCGGTTATGGCAAGATTTCCTATGGCCGTTTTGGCGCGATCAACGCGCAAGGCGCGGTCGGCGGGCCATTGGGCGAAAATGTCAGCGTCCGTCTGTCGGGCCTATATCAGCGACAGGACGATTATGTCGACAATGTCCTGCCAAGCGGCACCACCAAAGACGCGTTCGAAGGCTATGAGGAATATGCCGCGCGGCTTCAGTTCCTGATCAAGCCAAGCGACGCGCTCGACATTTTGCTCACCGGCCAGTTCCGTTCGCTAGACGGCACCGCACGTTTGTTCCGCGCCAATGTGTTCACGCGCGGCCAGCAAGGCCTGAATGCCAATTACAACCGATACCGCGTCTCGACCGACGGCAAAAACGAACAGCGCGTCGATACCCAGAACGCTACCGCCCGCATCACTTATGACGCAGGCCCAGTATCGTTCATTTCGGTCACCAGCTATTGGCAGGGCGATGCAACTTCGGTCGGCGACGTCGATGGTGGCTTTGGCGCCAGCTTCCTGCCGCCCGCGCTGACCGGTCCTGGCTATCTCCCCTTCACCGCCGAAACGCGGGACAGCGTACCGAACCTGAAGCAGTTTACGCAGGAATTCCGCATCGCCAGCAACGGTGATGGTCCCTTGAGCTATCAGGCGGGCGTCTTCTACTTCGACGAAGACCTCAGCATTGTCTCGGATAACTATTCGACATTAGGCGACCCGAACAATGCGCCCGACGGCGTGAATATCCGCGTATCGCAGCAGCAGAACAGC
>JANLRW010000021.1:0-3525 GCA_031361925.1 Sphingomonadales bacterium | reverse complement strand
CTCAACTGGCTGATTATATTGATTGCCGGTGTCGGCGCGGTGTTTGGCTTTGCCTCTGACAAAAACTCCGGCCGAAACTTTTGCCTCGTGGTCATGGCGATCTGCGCATTTCGCCTGTTCATCGGCGGCGGGATTATCTGAACGTCACTGCTTCTTCAGAAGATAAATTAGACCGTGGCGGCCTGATCGCTGCGTTCGGTGCATATCTGTGCTGGGGCTTTCTGCCCGTTTTTTTCAAGCAATTGGGTGCGGTTCCTGCACTGGCGATCATTGCCCACCGCGTGATCTGGGCCATACCATTGTTGCTTGCAATCATGGCATTTCGCAAACAACTGGGTGAATATTGGTCCGCAATTTCTAGCTGGAGTTCGCTGCGCTGGATGCTGGTCAGCGCCACTTTGATGTCGGGCAATTGGCTGCTTTATGTTTGGGCGGTCAACAGCGGGCAGATACTCGCCGCGAGCCTTGGTTATTTCTTGAACCCTCTGCTCAACATTCTGCTCGGAACATTATTCTTGGGCGAGAAGCTGAACCGGACGCAGTGGGTCGCGGTCGGCGCTGCCACCATCGGCGTCGCTGTGCTGGCAGCAGGTGCGTTCGGGACGCTGTGGATCAGCCTTGCACTCGCCTTTTCGTTCGCGATCTATGGCCTGATCCGGAAGATGGCACCGGTCGGATCAGTGCCCGGTTTGGCGATCGAAACCAGCTTGCTACTGCCGCTGGCGATGGCCGCTGCCTTTTATTTCGCTGACCAGCCTGCGCATCCCGGCTGGGGCAGTGACAGCCGCGCCTCGGTGATCTTGGCGGCGGGCGGCGTAGTGACTGCGGTGCCATTGTTGCTGTTCGCGACGGCGGCACGCAAACTGCCCTATAGCGTGATGGGCTTCATCCAATATATCGGCCCCACCATCCAGTTTTTGCTCGGCGTATTTTTGTACGGCGAAGCGCTATCGGGGCCACGCCTGATCTGCTTCGTCCTGATCTGGGTGGCATTGGCGATTTTCAGCTGGGACGGGATCAGGCGGATGCGGGCGGTTTAGGCGGTAAATTTCCAGGCGATTTTCTCACCGGCATGGAATGGCACAATCGGTGTCCCGGCCAGATCCAAAGTTTCAGGCACCGATGTTGACGCCCGCACTAGGGTTACGGTGCTTTCATTGAGCGGAAGTCCGTAAAAGCGCGGGCCATTTTCGCTGGCGAAGGCCTCAAATTTGTCGAGCGCAGCTTCTTCGTCGAACACCGCAGCATAGCTTTCAAGTGCGTAAGGCGCGTTAAAAATCCCGGCGCAACCGCACGCGCTTTCTTTGGCGGATTTGGCATGTGGGGCGCTGTCGGTGCCTAGGAAATATTTGGGCGACCCTGATGTTGCGGCCTTTCTAAGCGCTAGCCGGTGCTTCTCGCGCTTGGCGACAGGCAGGCAATAAGCGTGCGGACGGAAGCCGCCTGCAAACATCGCATTGCGGTTGATGTACAGATGTTGCGGGGTGATTGTCGCGGCGACATTGGCACCGCTAGCATCGACAAACTGGGCGGCGTCGGCGGTGGTGATATGTTCGAACACGACCTTTAGTTCGGGTAAATCGCGCACAAGGCCCGTTAGGGTTCGGTCGATAAAAACCGCCTCGCGGTCGAATATGTCCACGTCCGTGTCGGTGACTTCGCCGTGGATCAGCAAGGGCATTCCGATAGCGGCCATGCGTTCAAGCGCGGGCATGATGCTGGCGATGTTGGTGACGCCATGCGCGCTGCCGGTGGTCGCATGCGCCGGGTAAAGCTTGGCTGCGGTGAACACGCCCCGCTCAAATCCCCGCGCCAGTTCTTGCGGCTCGCTGCTGTCGGTCAGATAGGCGGTCATCAGCGGCGTGAAGTCGATACCCTTTGGCACGGCAGCCAATATCCGGTCGCGGTAGGCAGCGCAGGCTGCGACGCTGGTAACTGGTGGCGACAGGTTGGGCATCACAATTGCCCGCGCAAATTGCCGTGCGGTGTAAGGCACAACGCCGCGCATGATGTCCCCATCGCGGAAATGGAGGTGCCAATCATCGGGGCGGCGGATAGTCAGGGTTTCGGTCATGGGGTTTCCTTTAGGCGAAGCGGACCCTATCTGTCACCTATGCCAAACCCCCGCCTGTTCGACCGTGCCGTTATACGCCTCTCGCCGACCGATGCTGCCGAGGATGTGCGAGGATTTATGCAAGGGTTGGTCACGCAGGATACGGCGGCTGAGTTTCCGCTTTGGGCCGGATTGCTTAGTCCGCAGGGTAAGGCGCTATTCGACTTTATTCTTTGGGCGGATGGCGACGATGTGCTGATCGACTGCGAGGGGAGCCAAGCCGAAGCGCTGATGCGGCGGCTTTCAATATATCGACTGCGGCGAAAGGTCTTGATCGCGGTCGATGATGCGTGGGGTGCTTTTTGGTCGAAAGATGGGAGTGGAGACCCGCGCCACCCCGACCTCGGCAAGCGCTGGTTAGCACCGATATCGAAGGGGGACGCGGACGTCAGCGATGAATTTCGCACCCACCGCCTCTCGCTCGGCATCACCGAGGGGGTCGCAGAACTCGGCAGCGACGAGACATTATGGCTGGAGGCGAACGCCGCCGAACTGAATGGCGTGTCTTTTTCGAAGGGCTGTTACGTCGGTCAGGAAAACACTGCGCGGATGAACTGGCGGCAAAAGGTCAACCGCCGGCTGGTGGTGGTGCCGCTGACACGTGCCGACCCGAAACGCCAACGCACCGTCTATCCCGAACTCGGCCTGTCGGTCGAACATCGCCGGGTCGAGGATATGGCGGCACTGGACCTGCCCGATTGGCAGCGCGCGGCGATTAGCTAACCGTAATCGTCCCGGTCATACCAAACCCGGCATGGAGGAAATGCCCGCATTTCACCTTGTAGGTCCCAGCCTTGGGCGTGAGTGTTACGTCTGCGCTAGTGCCGCCTGCTAGCTCAATCCGTCCCTTCTTACCCAGCCTAGCCCGTGTCGCCACATCTATACTGGCCGCCTTGAAAAATTCCGGCGCGGTAAAATCGTGCGCCCCCGATCCTCTATTCTCGAAATGCAGCGTTACCGGTTGGCCGACTTTCAACGCAATGGCCGACGGTGTAAAACTGAAATTGGCGAGCGTAATGTCCACGCGCTTTGCCGTTTCGGCAGAGGCGGGGACCGCCAGCAACAAGGCTGTCGCAGCAAAACAGGATAAAGCTTTCATAGTCGTCTCCATCGCCCCGCGCTGTTCCATAGCATGAAGCGGATCGCCGTGTCGCGCTAATCGAGCAATTCCAGCTTCACGCGCGCAGTGCCGCTATGGTGCATTCCAATGGCGCGCGCGGCGGCATGGGAGATGTCAATGATCCGGCCCTTGCCCCAAGGACCGCGATCGTTGATACGGACGATAACTTCCTTGCCATTGGCGAGATTGGTCACGGCCACGCGGCTGTTGAAGGACAACGATCGGTGCGCGGCGGTAAAGCTCGCGGGATCGAAACGCTCCCCGTTCGCAGTGCGGCTCCCGGCAAATTCCG
>JANLRW010000414.1:0-2024 GCA_031361925.1 Sphingomonadales bacterium | reverse complement strand
TTTCCGCCAGAAACTGGTGCGCGTGCCGTTCGATCTCGATCACCCGTATTGGGTCGAAGATGCCAGTTTCGACATTGAATATCATATCCGCCATCTGGCATTGCCTCAGCCCGGCGACTGGCGGCAATTGTGCATTCAGGTCGCGCGATTGCAGGCGCGACCGATGGACCTTTCGCGGCCATTGTGGGAATTTAACATTATCGAGGGGCTGGATAACATTCCGGGCATACCCAAAGGCAGTTTTGCGTTGATGGCGAAGGTGCATCATGCAGCGATTGACGGGATGTCGGGTGTAGAGCTGAGCGCCGCTGTCCACGACATCGAGCCCAAGGCGGTCGAGGCGAATGTCAAATCGGACTGGAAGCCCGAGAATGACCCCGCGCTCGGCGAAATGCTGTTCCGCACTTGGCTCAATTCGGTCAAGCAGCCGGTGCGCTTTGCGCAGACGCTGGCGAACACGATTCCCGGTGTTGCGCGGCTCGGCAAACAGGTCGCAGGCGGCGATGTGTCCTTGAAAAACGCCAAGATGGCCCCGCAAACCAAACTCAACGGCAAAGTCTCGTCGCACCGCGTCTGGGACGGCGCGGTGTTTCAACTCGCGGATATTCGCGCGATCAAAGACCGGCTCGAAGGCGCAACGGTCAATGATGTCATCCTGACCGTCATCGGAGGCGGTCTGCGCAAATATCTGGCGAAGCATGATGATCTGCCCAAACAGACCCTGTCGGCAATGGCCCCGATTTCAGTGCGCGCCGAGGGCGAAAAGGATGCGCTCGGCAATCTGGTATCGGCAATGGTCGTCCCGCTCGGCACGCATATCGAAGACCCGGCGGAGCGCCTGCGTTTTGTCCACAACGAGACCAAGAATTCGAAGGCGATGACCAATGCGGTCGGCGCGCGGACGCTAACCGATTACAGCCAGTTCATGCCCGCTGCGCTCGCCGGATTGGCGGCGCGGCTATATACGAGGCTTGGTGTGTCGAACCTGCATTCGCCGGTGTTCAACGTGGTCGCGACCAACGTCCCCGGGCCGCGCGTACCGCTGTATTTTGCGGGCGCAAAGATGGTGCGGATGATGGGAACAGGCCCGGTGTTCGACGGCATGGGGATGATCAACGCGATTTACAGCTATGGCACAGAAATCGCGATTGCCTTCACCGCTGACCGCGACATGGTGCCCGATCCGGCGGTTTATGCAGCGGCGTTGCAGGAGGCGTTCGACGAGTTGCTGGGGGCCGATATGAGTAATCCTGCGCCGAAGGCGAAAGCCGAAAGGAAGGTTGCGGCGGCTAAGCCTGCGATCAAGCCGAAGAAAGCTCCGGTCAAAAAGCCCAGTATCAAAACTAAGAAGCCTTAGCTTGTCATTCCAGCGAAAGCGGGACTCCATGGTCTGGGCTTTAAGTTTACCGAACCGTAATTTTCCGCTGACGGGTCAGGCCATGGATTCCCGCCTTCGCGGGAATGACAATGTGGTTTTGGCCAGGACCGCCGATCAATGCCCCGATGAAGGGTAGATCAGCGACCGCGCACGGCTGCGTTCAAACGGTTTCCAACCATTTTCGGGCAAGGCAAGCCGGTCGGCAATTGCCCACATTACCGCAGGGTTCGCGCCAAGCCCGCAATGGCTGCCGCGCACCTCGATATTGTCCGTAGTCTTGGCTTTGGGCTCACGCGAATTCTGCCAGGCCACGATGCCGTCATTCTTCGAGAAGATCGCGGTCGATGGAACTGGCGGCACATTATGGCCTTCGGCCATCTGCTCGGCGATTTTCGGATCATCGATCTTCTGCCGGTTGATATATTGATAGGCGCGCCATGCGTTGGTCGATTTCGGGCTCCCGGTAATCGGCGAGCCGAGCGAAATCACCTGCCGCACCAGATCGGGACGACGCCGCGACAGCATGCGGGCGAAAGCACCGCCCAGCGACCAGCCGATCAGGCTGACCTTCTGGCCGGTCTTGGCGTGGATTTCATCGAGCCGCGCGATCATTTTTTCGCCTTCAGGGCCAATTGCCCGTTGTCCC
>JANLRW010000398.1:0-2797 GCA_031361925.1 Sphingomonadales bacterium | reverse complement strand
TGCAAAGGCGCGAACGGCGATGAGTTGCTGGTACTTGATGCCAAGGTCGCATTCGACGGCAATGCGATGTTCCGCCACAAAGACTTGGCTGAGCTGCGCGATCTGACCGAAGAAGACCCGGCTGAAGTCGAAGCCAGCGAGTACGACCTCGCTTACATCAAGCTCGACGGCAATATCGGCTGCATGGTCAATGGCGCTGGCCTTGCGATGGCGACGATGGACATCATCAAACTGAACGGCGAATTTCCGGCCAACTTCCTCGACGTCGGCGGCGGCGCATCGAAGGAGAAGGTGACGGCGGCGTTCAAGATCATCCTCAAGGACCCAGCGGTAAAGGGCATCCTCGTCAACATCTTCGGTGGCATCATGAAATGCGACATCATCGCCGACGACATCGTCGCGGCGGCGAAGGAAGTAAACCTGTCGGTGCCGCTCGTTGTTCGCCTCGAAGGCACCAATGTGCAGCAGGGCAAGGACATCCTCGCCAATTCGGGCCTGCCAATTGTGTCGGCCAATGACCTTGGCGATGCAGCTGAGAAAATCGTCAAAGAAGTTAGAAAGGCGGCATAATGTCTATCCTCGTCAACAAACACACCAAGGTCATCACGCAAGGCATGACCGGTGCCACCGGCACTTTCCACACCGAGCAGGCTCTTGCTTACGGCACACAGATGGTCGGCGGGGTTACGCCGGGTAAGGGCGGAACCACGCATATCGGCCTGTTAATGTTCAACACTGTGGCAGAAGCGGTGCAGATGACCGGTGCGGATGCGTCGGTTGTGTATGTTCCGCCACCCTTCGCGACTGACTCGATCCTTGAAGCAATTGATGCCGAAGTGCCTTTGATCGTTTGCATCACCGAAGGTATTCCGGTGCTCGACATGGTCAAGGTGAAGCGCGCTCTTTCGGGTTCCAAGTCGCGGCTAATCGGTCCGAACTGCCCCGGCGTACTAACGCCCAATGAATGCACGATCGGCATTATGCCCGGCAGCATTTTCTCGACTGGCTCGGTGGGTGTCGTATCACGCTCGGGCACGCTCACTTATGAAGCGGTGTTCCAGACCACCGCCGAAGGCCTTGGCCAGACCACGGCGGTCGGCATCGGCGGCGACCCCGTCAATGGCACCAATTTCATCGACTGCCTTGAGTTGTTCTTGGCCGACGATGCAACCCAATCGATCATCATGATCGGCGAAATCGGCGGCAGCGCGGAAGAGGAAGCTGCGCAGTTCCTGATCGACGAAGCCAAGAAGGGCCGCAAGAAACCGATGGCCGGTTTCATCGCGGGACGCTCGGCCCCTCCCGGACGCCGCATGGGTCATGCTGGTGCCATCGTGTCGGGCGGCAAGGGCGACGCCGAAAGCAAGATCGCGGCGATGGAAGCGGCGGGTATCCGCATGTCGGCTTCGCCATCGTTGCTCGGCAAGACTTTGGTCGACGTTTTGAAGAACGCCTAGAAATGTTCAGAAAAATCCTGATCGCAAACCGTGGCGAGATCGCCTGCCGCATCATCAAGACCGCTCGGCGCATGGGGATCGCGACCGTCGCGGTCTATTCCGATGCCGATGCGCGCGCGCCGTTTGTGCAGATGGCCGACGAGGCAGTGCATATCGGGCCTTCGCCTGCTGCGCAGTCATATTTGCTGGCCGACAATATCATCGCCGCGTGCAAGGCAACCGGCGCAGAGGCGGTGCATCCGGGCTATGGCTTCCTGTCCGAACGCACCAGCTTTGCCGAGGCGCTGGCGGCCGAGGGTATCGCCTTTATCGGCCCGCCGGTGAACGCGATTGCCGCGATGGGGGATAAGATTGAGTCCAAGAAACTGGCGATGGCGGCGGGCGTTAATGTAGTCCCCGGCTTTGTCGGCGAGATTGACGATACCGAACATGCGGTGCGGATTTCGGCAGAGATCGGCTATCCGGTGATGATGAAAGCCAGCGCCGGTGGCGGCGGCAAGGGGATGCGGTTGGCATACTCCGAGGCCGACGTGCGCGAAGGGTTTGAGGCGACTAAGCGCGAGGGGCTGAATTCCTTCGGCGACGACCGCGTGTTTATCGAGAAATTCATCCTCAATCCGCGCCATATCGAAATCCAGATATTGGGCGATCAGCATGGTAATATCCTGTATTTGAACGAACGCGAATGTTCGATCCAGCGGCGCCACCAGAAAGTCGTCGAGGAAGCGCCGTCGCCCTTCGTGACACCTAAAATGCGCAAAGCGATGGGCGAGCAATGCGTCGCTTTGTCGCGCGCGGTGGGTTACTATTCGGCAGGGACGGTCGAGCTGATCGTTTCTGGCGCGGACCCGAGCGGTGAGAGTTTCTACTTCCTCGAAATGAACACGCGGTTGCAGGTCGAGCATCCGGTGACCGAGTGCATCACCGGCATTGATCTGGTCGAACAGATGATCCGCGTTGCCGCTGGCGAGAGACTGGCGATGACGCAGGACGATATCAAGATCGACGGTTGGGCTATCGAAAACCGAGTCTATGCCGAAGACCCCTATCGCGGGTTTTTGCCATCAACAGGCCGCCTGACGCGCTACCGCCCGCCGGTTGCGGGCTGGACCGATGATGGCGCAGAAAATGGCCGTCGCGGCGTCCAAGGCGTCCGCGTCGATGACGGCGTCTATGACGGCGGCGAAGTGTCGATGTTCTACGATCCCATGATCGCCAAGCTGGTGACCTGGGGCGAAACCCGCGACGAGGCCGCCGACAAGCAGATCGCCGCGCTCGACAACTTCGAGATCGAGGGGCTGGGCCACAACATCGATTTCGTCAGCGCGATCATGCAGCAC
>JANLRW010000388.1:0-2393 GCA_031361925.1 Sphingomonadales bacterium | reverse complement strand
CGGCATGGCTGCGCGCGACGGCGCGCGGGTGATATCCCAGCTGCAACGCCATATGGCTATAATCGCGGACCAGCCATTCTTCGATGATCAAATTCGCTTTGCACAGGCAATCGGCGATGGTGGTGAAGGTGATCCGCTGGCCAGTCGCTGGCCCGAGTTCGGACGCGCCAAGATTGGTCGCGGTCGATGTAATCCGGTGCGAGGAGAGATATGCTCCATCGCCCTCATCGAACCAGATCACCGCCTCCCCCGTCAGCGTCCGGTCCGGAAAGGCCGATAGCGTCCGCGCTGTGCCCGCGATCACACCGGCCATCCCCGTCACCGGCCCGGTCATCATATGCACGACAATATCGGGCGCATAATGCGTCGCGATCAGCCCCACATCCTTTTGTTCCCAAATGCGGTGGGTGCAGCGCAGGATATAATCGACGATGTCGCTATATTCTTCGTCAAACCCAGTCATATCCTGACGCGGTGCGCCTTGCGGGGCCAATATTTGCGCAATGTCGCGGCCACCGACGTTGGGAATCGCGGTCATTGATAAACCAGAAACGCCGTAGCCCCGTGCTCGGAGAAAAGGCAGCGGGCAAGGCCCGGCGGCAGGCTGATGGTGTCGCCTTGCGCCAGTTCCAGAAATTCGTCGTCACACTCGATGCCGATGTCGCCGCGGTGCACGAACAAGGTTTCCTTGCCCTCAGCGCTGTCCCAGTCGACTGTTTCTCCAGCTGCTATGTCGATGCGATCAACGTGAAATCCGTGGTCCCAGCTCAGCGGACCTTCGTCGCCGATGATCGCGGTCACATGTGTCGATGCCGGGTCATTATTGCGCACGACGATCGTTTCGGCCTGCTCAGGGGTCATGACATCAAGCGCATCGGCATCGGCGCGCGAAGTAGGGGCCATCGCTGGCACATCGGCAGGCACCTGCTCGCCCGCCGCTGTGTCCACCAGCGAGCCATTTTCGAGAAGCACCAGTCCGTAATCCTTGGCCATGCCAAAAACCTGCGGGGCCCATGTGACCCGGCCGGGATTGTCCTGCCCCAGCACCGCCCATAAAAAGCCCGCGCTGCCATCGCCTGCAACTGCGGTTGCGGTAAAGCCGCGAAACACCCGCGTCGGGATGGAGATCACGTCGCCGGGATGCAGCTCGACCTGTGCATCGTTGCCGTGCTCGCCCAGATCAAAGCGCCAATGGCCGCTGTGCACGACAAAAACTTCGGCGGTGTCATGGCTATGCTGCGAATTTACGCAGCCCGGCGGTTGCCGCGCCCCGCCGATATTGTAGCCATGCGGTTCGGTGATATGGACATGCTGGTCGGGATTTTCGGAGACACCGGGGCCAATTATCGTAAAATTTTCCTTCGCCTCCGATCCGGGCGTGCGGCAGTCGATGAAAGCGTTGTAACACGGAATAAGGTCGCCATAGCGCACCAGCCGCTGTGCCAGCTTTGCTTTGCTGATGCCCATGATTCCAGCGCTAGGTTTGGCCATAGATTTCCCGCATTTCCGTCATATTCGAGCCAACGCGACGTGCCTGACAAATAACGGTTTACGGCGATTGCATTCGAAGTCAATATTAGTGACAATGAAGGGATGCAAATGACACTCGATAAAGCTCGTTACTGGCACCTGATTTCGATCAACCGGAATTTAAGCCAGAACCACGAGGCGTTGATGGAGGCGTTGTATGCGCCGGATTGCGATTTCAACGCGGGCGCGCCGGTCGAGCATTGTTCGGGCAGAGCGGCGATTACCCGGAAATTCTGGCAGCCGCTGCTGCGCGCCTTTCCCGATCTCGAGCGCCGCACCGATATTCTGATGCAGGGTCATTTCAAAGGCGGCGACTGGTTTGCGTCCACCGGCTTTTTCGCCGGGCATTTCGAAAATGGTCTGTTCGGCCTGAAAGCCAGCGGTCGGCCGCATCTGCTGCGTTACGGCTGGTTCGACCGGGTCGAAGGCAACCATGTTGCCGAAAGTTATGTGTTGCTCGATCTCACGCGGCTGATGATCGAAACCGGCCAATGGCCATTGCGGCCGCAACTGGGTGAGAGCTGGTCGCCTGCGCCAGCCACGCAGGATGGCTTGCGCCTGCAGCCCGGCGACGTTGCTGAATCCGATAAAAGCCTGAAGCTGGTTGAAGATATGATTGGCGGCCTGATGTCCTATGACCAGAAATCGCTATCCAGTATGGGGATGAAGCGGTTTTGGACACCGCAATTCCAGTGGTACGGCCCCGGCGGGATTGGCAGTGCGCGGGGGCACGCCGATTATGAACGCGCGCATCAGGGACCCTTCCTCAAAGCCTTTCCTGACCGCATCGGCGGCAACCATAAATGCCGGATCGGCGACGGCAGCTATGTCGCCTCGACCGGCTGGCCCAGCCTGAATGCCAC
>JANLRW010000361.1:0-13696 GCA_031361925.1 Sphingomonadales bacterium | reverse complement strand
CGACAATTTGGACCATTTGTTCGCTGAGCATCAGGATGTCCTCATCAACACATCCCAACCTTTGCGGTGGCAAACAAGTTCCCTAAAAATGCTGTTGGATGCGTCGGCCACTGGCGCGTGACGCGACGAGGTTGTAACGGTGGTCAACATTATGGCGGGAGGGCATATGTCGGGCGAGTATCTGATCCGCAAACTGCATGGCTTTGAAAAGCTCCCCGCGCATAGTGTGGAGGCCTTGCGGACGTTGGGCGAGAAACGGCTGCGGACGATCAAGGCGCGCGAAGATGTCATTAGCGAAGGCGATGACCCGCGCGAGGTCTATCTCATCGTCAGCGGCTGGGCGCTCCGTTACAAAATCCTGGAAGACGGGCGTCGCCAGATCATGGCGTTTTTTGTCCCCGGCGATATTGCCGATCTTCATGTTTACATCTTGCATCAGATGGACCACTCGATTGGTGCGATCACCCCGCTCAAGGTCGCACGCATTTCGGCGGGCGATCTGGAGGAAGTCGGCGATGCCCATCCCCGCGTATTGCGGGCGTTATGGTGGGACACGCTGGTTACCGCCTCGATCCAGCGCGAATGGACGGTCAGCCTCGGTCAACGCGACGGCGTCGAATCGTTGGCGCACCTGTTTTGCGAACTTTATTTGCGGATGCGTGCGGTCGGGTTGTGCGACGACAACCGCTGTTCATTTCCGCTCACGCACCAGCATCTTGCAGATGCCTTGGGGCTGACCCAAACGCATATCGGGCGGGTATTGGCGACACTGCGCGCCATGAAGGTCATATCGCTGGAAAAGCACGAACTCACCGTCCACAACCTTGCCGAACTGCGCAAAATAGCAAGCTTCAACTCCAATTATCTGCATCAGAGCGATCCTCCCGACAAATAATTTAGGCAACCGGAACCTTTATTGTGATGCCCTGTTAAGCAGGTGGGCCTATCGCTTCACGAGATCCCCCTCTCCTCCCCCGAAGAGCACGGTAGGCCCAACCTTTCCCCATAAATTAATATACTGAATTGGCACAATTGGTCGCTCCACTGGTTTGCCTGCGAACTGCAAATCAGGAGAAATCGGATGCCGACGGCTGCGCAAGAAATCGCCGCTAGATGACACGCCTTCGTTACATAGAGCGGTTCGATAAAGGCTACACCCGCAAACGCAGCGGTGACGGATGGCGATATTTTGAGAGTAATGGCCGCGCTGTCGGGGCGAAAAGTGTGATCACCCGACTGAATGCGCTGGCGTTACCACCGGCCTATGAGGACGCGTGGTATTGCCCCCATCCCAACGGCCATATTCTTGCAGTCGGGACCGATGCAAAGGGCCGACGGCAATATCGTTACCATCCCGATTTCAGCGCCCGCCAAGATGCGGACAAATATGCCCGGGTACTAGCCTTTGCGGCAAAGCTACCTGCGATTCGCAAACAGGTCGAACATGATATCCGCCGCCGCGACCTATCGGTTGATCGCGTCGTTGCTGGGGTAATTCGTTTATTAGACGTCGGCAAGATCCGGGTTGGCAATGTGCAATATGCCCGCGACAACAAAAGCTTCGGGGCAACTACGCTGCGCAACCGGCATGCGACAATAACCGGCAGCCGGGTGATGCTCGAATATACCGGCAAATCGGGTAAGGCACAGCGGATCGCGATTACCGACCGTCGGTTGTGCAATATTGTCAAGCAATGCCACGAGCTTCCCGGTCAGACGCTGTTCCAATATCTCGATGACGACGGGGTCCGGCATCCGGTGACTTCAACCGATGTAAACGATTATCTGAAACGGCACGCGGGCGAATTCAGCGCTAAAGATTTTCGCACCTGGGGCGCAAGTGCAATTGCCTATGGAGCGTGCGCGCGCACCGCAGGTGAGGTCACCCTGAAAGTGATATTGGCCGAGGTTGCTGCAGAATTAGGCAACACACCTGCCATTGCGCGCAAAAGCTATGTTCATCCGGCGATTATCGAGGCGGTGCAGAGGGGCACCCATAAACCGGACGACTGGGCATTGCCGCGCGCCACCAAGTATATGACTGCTGACGAACGCGGTCTGATGCAATTCCTCAAAAGGATTTAGTGCAAAAAAGGGGGCAGCCGAAGCCGCCCCCTAGTCTGTGGGAGAGAATCCCGAGGTTATTTCTTGGCGTCTGCCTTTTCTTCGATGGCATCAGCTTTCATTTCGCCTTCCTCACGCACGACCTGCGCTTTGTCTTCCATCGCGTTTTCCTTGGCAGTATCCATGCCGTCGGTTTTGGTATCCATTGCGTCAGCCTTGTCTTCCATAGCATCGGCCTGCGTGTCCGCGGCTTCTTCTACGGCATCGGCTTTGGTATCGGCGGCCTCTTCAGCAGGGCTGTTACAGGCCGAAACGGCAAATGCCGCCGCGAGCGCGATAAGCGAGGGTGCACGCATAGATTTCTTCAACATAAGCTTTCTCCATTGTTGTGATTGGCGGCGAGTAAACGCACCGCATCCACGTTCGTTCCATATACGCGCGGACACTCCTCGTAATTCGGGCGAGGTTCGACCGCTGTGAGGGCTTTCGCGGAACTTTCGGTGCGCCTGTCTGTTGTTTTACGGTTCAACTTGAATCGGCCCAAACGGCCCTGTGAGGATAAAATGGCAACAGCAGCAAATGGCTCAACCAACTCAAAAATGCGCAAAGCGCCACCTAAACCCCGAATTACCGCCGCCAAGGCTGCGTTAGTCACGGCGACTGAACGAGCAGCCAAGCCGCGCAAGCGCCAACCGGCATCCCCGCAAATGTCAAAATGGGCAGGGATTGCTGTATCGGTGGTCGGTGCGGGCGTTGCTGCAGGTTATTTCGCATGGCGCTATTATCAGGACACTATGGCTGAACCTGACGGATTTAACGCCGCGTTTGCCGACGGAGAAACCGATTCTGAAAATTTCGAACAGACACGAAATGCGGGTACTTCGTCGATGCGCAGCGACCCTGATGACTGGGAAGATATCGATGATATGAGCGATGCCTCGTTTCCTGCCAGCGACCCGCCTTCATTCAACCCCGGCACCGCGTAAGCGTTACCCGCCGACAATATTGCGCTCGGATCTGCGAAAGCGCGACCACCCAAAAGGCTGGTCGCGCTTTTTTTTGCAATTTTCGACCCGAAACCCGCGGCCAGCGCTGCTTTACATTTTCTTCTGTCCTACAACGAACCGTATTGGTTATAATGATTCGCGAAAGTGAGATTATTATGATGACACGAACTGTTGATGACCTGATTGAAGAACTGATCGAGCGCGAGGGCGGCTATGTCGATCATCCTGCTGACCGGGGCGGCCCAACACGGTGGGGCATCACCCAAGCCGTCGCACGGCGGCAAGGCTATATGGACGACATACGCCACCTTCCGCAAAGCGACGCCGCCGCGATTTATAAGCGTCTATACTGGATCGCTCCCGGTTTTGACAAAGTCGCTATACTGGCTCCGGGTCTGGCAGAAGAGCTGTTTGACACCGGCGTCAATATGGGCACTGGCACCGCGACGGGGTTCCTGCAACGCGCCCTCAACGCGCTCAACCGCAACGGCCAAGACTACGGCGATATCGTGGTTGATCGCCGTATCGGGCCCGCTACGCTCATCGCGCTTGCCGCGTTTTTTCGCCAACGCGGCGCAGGTGGCCAAGCGGTGCTGCTCAAAGCAGTCGAAGCGCTGCAGGGTGCGCATTATGTCCGGCTAGCAGAAACGCGGCCATCACAAGAAGCATTTTTATACGGTTGGTTGGCAAACCGCATCGGTTAGTCGCTCATCCAAAATTCCAAAGAAAGGACGTTATCATGCCCCTGATTGAAGCCATTATTGGCCCCATTGCCAGCCTGATCGACAAGATCATTCCCGACCCCAAAGCCCGCGATGCCGCCAAGCTTGAACTAATCAAACTGCAAGGCGGGCAAGACATGGAGGCGCTGCGCACACAATTGTCGGCCATCCTGGCCGAAGCAGGTGCCCGTGATCCGTGGACCAGCCGTGCACGACCGAGCTTTCTTTATGTCATCTACATCATGATCCTGTGGGCGATCCCGATGGGCCTGATCGCCGCAGTCCGCCCCGAGGCCGCCGCACAAATCGCCGCTGGCATGAACGCTTATCTGAACGGTCTGCCCGAACCTCTATATGCATTATTTGGCACCGGCTATCTCGGCTACACAGCCGCGCGGCAATGGGGCAAGGTCAAAGGTATCGAAAAATAGTTGTCATTACGCGTCCACATCCGGTATTCGTGATGCCCCGCTAGGGGTATAGGAGACAAAATAATGAAAAAGTTTAACAAAGCGGTCGCAACTGCTGCGGCCCTGATTTTGATGGCACCACTGGCTGCATGTGGCCAGGCAGGCGAAAAGGCTGCTGAAGAAACCGCTGAAGCCGCAGACGCCACTGGCGATGCCGTGGCCGAAGGTGCCGAAGGCGCAATGGATGCCGCCGAAGGCGCAGCCGACGCCACAGCAACCGCCGCTGGCGATGCCGTCGATGCGACCAAAGACGCAGCCAAAGACACCGCAAAAGCGGCTGGCGAAATGGCTGAAAAAGCTGGTGACGCTGCCAAAGACGCAACAAAGTAAAGTTCTTTAAAATCGAAAAAAGCGAAGGCCCGCGCTGCGTTAATCGCAGTGGCGGGTCTTTTTTATCGAGTGCGGCAAAGTTGGTGCACCCAACTGGATTCGAACCAGTGGCCCCCAGATTAGGAATCTGATGCTCTATCCTGCTGAGCTATGGGTGCGCCGCCGCCGTCCATAGCTGGATGGCATTACAGCGTCAATTTTTTGCCTCGGGCGGGATGAACGGGATGAGCAGCGGTGCGACTGCGACGCCTTCTTCGGCTAGCGCTTCGGCTTCTTGGCGGCTTGCCTCACCGTGGATCAAGCGGTCATCGCTCTCACCGTAATGGATGGCGCGCGCGGTTTCGGCAAATTTGCGCCCGACCCATGTCGAATCTTTCAACATTGCGGTCTGCGCCGTCGCTATTTTTTCCATCATTGCGGCCAACGCGGGCGGCGATATCGGTATGTTTGTTATCTGCTCACCCACCGCTTGATTTCCGGCTATCGCCGTTTCAGTTACCGACGGATGGCTGCTTGGTGTCGGTTGATTGCCTTTACGCCCGACGTTGGGCACCGATAGCATTTTGCGCACAGATGTATCGTCGCAAAGCGGACAAGTCACGAGGCCAGCGGATTGCTGGCTATCAAAATCACCGGAGGATGAAAACCACCCTTCGAAGCGATGTCCCTTGCCACAGCAAAGGTCAAAACTGATCATCCGTTTGCCAGCATCGCGTCTAGTTTGCCGCTGCGGTCGAGCGCGGCCAAATCATCGCTGCCGCCAACGCCAACGCCGCCAATGAAAATTTGCGGGACGGTGCGTGCACCCGGCGCGCGTGTCACCATCTCCGCCTGCTTTTCACCACCGCTGCTGATGTCGTATTCGACATATCCAATTCCTTTGCCGTCAAGCAACGCCTTGGCGCGGTAGCAGAATCCGCAAGCAAATTTGGTATAGATTTCAACTGTAGCTGTCATCAATCAGAAATGGGATTGGCCGGATGCGAAGTCAAGCATCGATCGTCATGCGTTGGCCACCGACGGCTGCTTCGCCGCGCAGAGCGCGTGCCCAACAGAATAGCTGCACCCACGCAGTACCCCCCCTTTTTCAAGGCTTTGACACAGCCATCGGCGGTGGCACCGGTGGTCAAGACATCGTCAACGAGGATGATATGCGCACCGGTGATGCGGTCTTGCCAGCGCGGGTTGAGGGTAAACGCTTGACCCACCGCACGGCGGCGATCCTTGGCGGACAAACCGCGCAAGCTCGGGGTCCGCTTGGTCCGGAACAATATGTCGGGCACAAACTGCAATTGGCCAAGGCGCGCCAGCTCCTTGCCGATTAATGCCGACTGGTTGAAGCTGCGCGACCATAAACGCGTCCAATGCAGTGGCACCGCGGTTACGATCAATCCGGCCCTATCCTCGGGCAAATGTCGCAATAGCTGCGCTGCGATCATCTTCGCCATCCCGATCTTGCCGCCATATTTCAGTTTCAGCACAATCTGGCGTGACACATCATCATACGCCACCGCTGCCCGAATGCCGTCATGGCGCGGCGGTTTGGCAAGGCAGCTGGCACAGTGTGCTTCCCCGGTCTGTTCAAATGCGAACGGCAAGGCACAGCCCGCACACCACGGTGGTGCCAAAAAATGCATCTGTTGCCAGCAGGCGCTGCAAAACATACCGCCCGCAGGCGTTATCGTGCCGCATGCCGGGCACCGTTCGGGCAAAACGAGATCGAGCGCCGGTCGGAGCATTTTTGCTAACGTTGCCATATCGGGGTTGTCGGATAAAGCCGTCGGCGGCACAAGACGCAAATGCCCGATGTTATGCACCCACCTGAAGTTTTCGACCGCAGGCGACGGCGCGCGTTGCGCGAACGCGCTGGCCAGCGCGGCGAGGCATTTCTTTGGAAATATATTGCCGACGAATTGTCCGACCGGCTGGGCGATGTGAGCCGGACATTTTCTGATGTGCTGATCATCGGACCAATGGCGGCGTATGCCCGGCACATCATGGGCGAGCGGGAAGCCGCGGTGGTGCTGGCCGCGCTAAGTGATGCTGAACAACTTACCACCTCAACCACGATTATCGAGGAGGACCGATTGCCGTTTGCACCGGCCGGTTTCGATCTGGTGATTTGTGCAGGCACGTTGGATAGCGTCAACGACCTTCCGGGCGCGTTCGTGCAAATCCGGCGGTGCCTGCGGCCTGACGGGCTGTTTCTTGGCCATATGTTTGGCGTTGGAACGCTGGCGCAGCTCAAAGCCGCTCTTTTGCGTGCACAACAGGGGAAAGCTGCGCCGCATATCCATCCCCAGATTGATCTGCGCAGCGCCGCCGACCTGTTGAGCCGCGCCGGTTTTGCTTTGCCCGTGGCCGACATTGACGTGACCGTGTTGCGCTACCGCGATTGGCGACGGCTGGTGGACGATCTGCGCGATATGGGGGTCGGCAATGCGCTGGCGGGGCAGCGGCCTTATCTCGGGCGCGACTTCACATCCCGGTTGGAGGATAGCTGGCGGGCGGGCGCAGCGCGCGACGGCAAAGTCGATGAACAATTTGTCCACATCCACTTAAGCGGGTGGGCACCATCGGATGACCAGCCCAAACCAGCCGCGCGGGGCAGCGGCACCGTTTCGCTGACCTCGGTTTTGGGGCCACCGAGACCGGTGGGCTAGATTTTTGGTCTTTTCTGTAGCGCTCGGACCAGTGGCTTGTCGGCCGGCGGCATTGGCAATTGATCCATATCACGCGGGTGCACCCAGCGCAGTTCTGGACTCTCCAACGGCTGCGGGTCGCCCTGCCACCGATTACACAGATAAAGCATCAATAGCAGATGCCGGTCGCCCAGCGGTTCGCTGGCGAAGGAAAAAGGCATAAGATTTGCCGGGTCGATTTCGACGCCCAATTCCTCTTTTAGTTCCCTTACCAAAGCCGATTCAGGCGATTCACCCGCCTCAACCTTGCCGCCGGGGAACTCCCACAGGCCCGCCATGGACCGCCCCTCCGGGCGTATTTGTAGCAATATTTCACCCGCTTCGTTGGTTAATGCCGCTGCAACCACGATCAGCATTGTCGGAATTTCTTTCATTTTCTTTCGCGATTGCAAGGTTTTGTTAATGGTTATGTGGAATTTTTAGGGGGCTCGCAACCGAGTAATGAAGTGGGGCCCGTAATGTTGGATCTAATTCGGAACATTCGCAACAGCGAACAGGGTGCGACGGCAGTGGAGTATGGCTTGATAGTGTCGTTGATCGTCATTGCGATCATTGTTTCAGTGAAAGATGTCGCTGACTCAACGAACGGCATGTGGGCGACCGTAACTAATAAAGTGACTGATACAGCAAATTGATTTCTCAATTAACGAATTGGTAGGACTTATTAGATTATCAAGGCAGGGACGGTTATTTGTAAGTTGAACGTCGTAACCGCCCGGGTGTAATATTGAAGCAACAGGAGACCTAAGATGAAATTTTTGAACAAAATCATGAAGAACGAAGATGGCGCGACTGCTATCGAATACGGCCTGATCGCCGCTCTTATCGCAGTTGCTGCGATCGTTGCAATGGGTCAGCTTGGTGAAAACCTCAGCAACACCTTCAACGATGTGAACAACTCGCTTGAAGCTTAATGGTTGACGTTAGGTCGGCCTTCGGGCCGGCCTGACAACCATGAATGAAAGGGCGGTGACCATCATGGTCGCCGCCCTTTTCTTATGCGCAGAATGAATTGACCAACAGTGCGTTCAATAAGTGACGATTTTCACTTTCTGTCCTGCAACCACACTCGCGCTTCCGGTCATCCCGTTCAAGGCCATGAACCGCTCTGTCTGTAATGATGTATACGCCATCTTCGATGCCAGTGTCGCAACGCTGTCGTTTTTTGCCACCGTGACGACCTTCAGTTTGCGGGCCTTGATTGCAGCCGCTTGAGCATCGGTCATTCGCGTCATGCTATCAAACATGCTGCTGAACGGGCTAGCGTTCGCGGCGGATACGGTGACGAAATGAAACGCTGTCCCTTGCGACCATTCATAGGCAAAAACGGTCACTTGCCTTTGGCCCTGCTGCGTGCTGACAATCGCCGTCGAATAAAATGCCGGTATTCCGTTGACTGTCGTTTGCCGAATCTCGCCCGCCGGGATGGTCTGCTGGTCACCCGAGATGCTTTTGAAAGCAGCGGCGACATAAGCCGTCCGGTCGCCGCTGAAAGCGCCTTGCCGAAACACCGCTTGGCCCCCGTTACCGGTAATCGAGACTGTGTCGGTGCCATTTTGCAAGCCGAAACCGGTTGGCACGCTGAATTTCATTTTCAAATCGCGGTGGAGGAAATCCTGTCCCTCGACCACCCCTTGTTCGGGGTCGTCGCCGTATAGCATCCCGTTGATGGCGGCAAAATGAGTGTCGGCCTTTCGCACCGAATTGACCGGATAGGCCTTTGCATTGCTGGCTGCACGCACGACGCGCTTTGCCGGATCGGGGTGGGTGCTGGCCCATTCGGGAATCGCCCCGCCGCTTTGCCCCGCGACGCGGGCATCGACCGAGGTTTGCAACGCGAGCGAGGTCAGCATCGAGGATAACGCCGTCGGGTCATATCCCGCCTTGCTGAGATAGCGAATGCCGTAATCATCCGCCTCCTCTTCTTGCCCACGCGAGTAGGACAGGCTGAACAGTTGTGCAAATGTCCCTGAATATTGCTTCAGACCGCTTCCCAATGCACCAAGCAAACCGCCGCTGTCGCCGATCAATGCACCTCCGATTGAACCTACAGCCCCCAGAATGCTGGCAATTGTCTGGTTTTTTTGTCGCTTTTTGCTGTGGCGCGCGGCGGTATGGCCGACTTCATGGCCAAGCACCCCCGCCATCTCTGCCTCGCTGTTGCACAAGGCGACAAGCTGCCGTGTGATGTAAACATAGCCACCAGGAATCGCGAATGCGTTGTTAACCGATGAATTAAGGAGCGTAACGTTGAAATCGCTTTCGGCATTGCCCAGTCCCGATTGCAACGCAATGTTTTTGCCGACGCGCACAACATATGCGGTTTGCGGACTTTGCAGCGGACCGCCGAACTCTTTAAGGATTTCAGGGTGATATTTTGCGCCTTCGGCTTTTTCAGCAGCCGAAAACGGCTTCGGTGTGGTGACCTTGGCCTTGTTTTTTTGCGCGTTCACAGGCGGAGCCATGTTGATACCGGACAGTGCCAGCGCCGCTGCACCGAGCGTCAATATTCTTTTTGCGTAAATCATGCTGAGTCCTCCGACTTGGTTAAGACGAGATTAGCATAAATTGTTCCGCAGGCTCGTAAAATCTCTAACCGCGTTATGCGCCCATCGCTAGAAATTTGGTCCGGCGCTGGCGCTGGAGTTCGGCGACCGATAAGCTGGATAGGGCAGCTATTTCTTCGCCCAACGCCTGCGACAACGTTGCCGTTGCCAGCGCGTGGTGGCGGTGCGCGCCGCCCAATGGCTCGGGCACGATCCGGTCGATGACGCCAAGCGATTTCAAGTCGGACGCGGTCATTTTCATCGCCTGCGCGGCGTCAGCCGCCTTATCGCCGGTGCGCCACAATATCGACGCGCAGCCCTCAGGCGAAATCACTGAATAGACAGCATGTTCGAACATCAACACGCGGTTGGCAGCAGCCAGGGCGACCGCACCGCCCGAGCCGCCCTCGCCGACGATACACGCCACCATCGGCACCCCGAGCGTCAGGCACCGTTCGGTCGACCGTGCGATTGCTTCAGCCTGACCGCGTTCTTCCGCCTGAACCCCTGGAAACGCGCCAGATGTGTCGACGAGGGTCACCACTGGCAAACCGAACCGGTCGGCCAGGTCCATCAACCGAATAGCTTTGCGGTAACCCTCGGGCTTACCCATGCCGAAATTATGATACAGGCGGCTTTGCGTGTCATCGCCTTTTTCATGGCCAATCAGGACAATTTTGCGGTCGCCGATCCGCGCAAGTCCGCCCAATATTGCCTGATCGTCGGCAAAGGCCCTGTCACCGGCCAGTGGCATGAAATCATCGCACATCGCGCCCACAAAATGCTTGAAATGCGGGCGCTCGGGATGCCTTGCGACCTGCGTTTTCTGCCATGCTGATAATTTTGCATACGTGTCTTTTAGCTGCTTATCCGCTTTGTCGCGAAGCTTGATAATTTCAGCGGCGACATCAACCTCGCTCTCGTCGGCAGCCTCTTGTAACTCGATGATACGCGCTTCCAGCGCCGCAATGGGCTTTTCAAAATCAAGATATACGGTCATGAACGCGGGTTAGAACCTCTGGTCCCTACCGTCAACGCGGCAAGTTCATCTTCGCCAAAGGATGGCGCTTGTTGACCAGTTCGACAAGACGGCTGGCGTCGACATGCGTGTAGATTTGCGTGGTCGCGATATCGGCATGACCCAGCATTGCTTGCAATGCCCGCAAATTGGCACCGCCCGCCAACAAATGCGTGGCGAACGCGTGGCGCAGCACATGCGGGCTGACTTTGGCCGGGTCGATGCCCGATTCTGCGGCCAATGCTTTGATAATCTGAAACAACCTGATCCGGCTGATATGCCCAGCCTGCGACGGAAACAGAAAGCGCGAGGTGAGCGGTACAAAGGCGTGCCAAATGGCAACGGCATGTCGCGCCCGGTCCGAAATTGGCACCAGCCGCTCTTTCGAACCTTTGCCGATGAGAATGATATAGGGTCGGTCGGCAATCACCGAGGTGCGCGGCAACGCGACCAATTCGGATGCGCGCAGCCCTGAACCATAAAGCAGTTCGACCAAAGCGGACAGCCGGTAATCGCGGGCACTGGGATGCGGCTTGGCTAACCTTGCTTCGATGCTTGCGAACAGCAAATCGACCTCATGCTTGTCGAGAATCTTGGGCAAACCGCGCGCCTGTGTCGGTTTGGGCAGCGCAGCTGACGGATTGTCAGCGCGAAGTCCCTCTTCGTGCAGGAAGCCGAAAAACCGCCGTAGTGCAGACGCTTTGCGCGCGACCGAGCTGTTGGCAAGCGCACCCCATTTGCTGGCCAGATCAACCAGCATCGCGGCATTGGCATCGGCCAGCGTCCCGCCGAGCATTTTCGATGCCGCGCTCAAGTCACTGCGATAAGCACTAAGCGTATTTCCTGCCACGCCCCGCTCTGCAGCCATCATTTCCAAAAACCGGTCGATCAGTCCGGGGTCGGAGGAACCCGCTGGATTGGCGGCGATCATCCCGGATCAACCAAAGGTAACGGCCTCGGCAGCAATCATCCGCGCTTCTGGTTCGAGACCGACAGCACGTAGCGAACGGACGATGTGATATAAATGATGGGCAGGAACTCTCGCCCAGTCGGGGCCTTGCAGTCCGCCCAAGGCGAGTAACGCAACGGTTCCGCTCTCGCCGCGCTCAGCAGCAGCCGTTATGGCCCGCGACCATTTCGTCTGGCGGGCGATGTTTACCCCGAGATCGCCGCTAAAATCGGCTTGCGCTTTGGCGCCAACGCGCCCCAACCCGGCGAGACCTGCCAGTAATAAAGCCGATTTATGGCCGTCCAAGCTGCTATCATTGCCGTAAAAATCGTCGAGCGTCCCATATTCTACGGTGGCTACATCCGGTGCGCCGACCGCGAGCAAACCCCAGCCGAGCGACCCGGCACCAACCACCTTGCCCCACGCCGCCGCCGGTTGATCAAGACCCGCAGTCATCATCGACGCGATAAGCCGGTCAGCCGCCGCGGCATGGCTTGACGACGGCGCAATCAACGCGGCCGAACGCGCGGTCAACACCAGCATCGCGTGATAATCAAGGCCTTGATCGGCGCCATCCCATAGCCCGACCATCGCGGTGACTTTTTCGGCGTCGCCAGCCGCCTTGTAGGCGCTTGCCAGTGCGTCTGCGCGTTCTTTTGCGGCTTCGGGCGCGTCATTATCATCGGCCACCTGGGCATAAAGATCGACCATGTCGCGGTTCGACAATACCCCAAGGGCGGCCGCCGCTGGAGCCGAACTCACGCGGGTCGCTGCACTAAACATTGGCAGTTGGGCGCGCCAACCGGCAATCTGGCGGCCTGCGCCCGAGAATATCCGTTCGGGTGGCTGGATTCCGGTCGCGGCTGACAGTCCAAAACGCCAGACGTTGATGTCGGTCACCTTGTCCCATTCGACCTTGACCGAACGACGGCCATTGATCCCTGCACCAACCGCTTTTTCGGTCAGCAGATAATCCACGCCCTTCATCCAGCCCTGATTGCGCCCTTGATTAAGAAACGCGGTTGCGTTGCCCTGATCACCGGCAAGCGAAGCGCAGATTGGCCGCGACATTTTCCATTTGGCATCGCCAACCATGCGGATTCCGCCTTCGGTCAACGGGCACATTCCGGCCAGATCGCCATTTGCCAGAAACGCCTGCATTGCCACTTGGTGGAGCCGTTTTGAATAGCGCCCGGCATCGACTTCTTGCACCAGCTGCCGCGCGACGACAGAATCGCCCATCCGCAACAGCAGCCAAGCACGCTCGGCTGTCCAGTCGGCACCATCGACCCCCGACGGCGTATTCGTCCGGCTGGCAAGCAACCTCCGCCCCATAATTGCTGCCCAGCGCGACGCCAGCGGGCCGTTGGTGCGTTGCAAAACCTGTTTTAGAAACCCGCCTTTGGTGATCCCGAATGCCGCAACCGGATAGCCGCCCGATGCTTGCGAGATAATCCCAACTGCGCTCAACGAACGCCGCGCCCCAGGTGGCACGTCGTAGCGGATAACCAGATCTGCTTCGTCGTCGGTTTCATCGTCTTTTTTCTTGTCTTCAGTTTCTGACAGGACGGACGCGGGCTCAGTCGATGTGGCAGGCCTGGTTGTTGACGGATTGCCGGGCGTCACCGGTCCGGTTGTGGGCGGCCTGTTCGTGGAGGGCGGAGGCGGCGGTGCGGGATCGCCAAAGCCCGGCGGCAAGAGCGATTCCGGACCTTGCTGGCCAATCGCGGGCAGCGTAAAAATGATCCCAGCGGCGCCAGCCACCAGCAATCCAGCTTTAATTGTTCTCATTTTCAAGGTGCAAACCCGTTTTCTGCTTGGCGACCGGTTGTGATACCGGCACCTCGATTGTCTTCAGCGGTCGCTCGCTGCCCAGCCATTCGAGCCA
>JANLRW010000283.1:0-5806 GCA_031361925.1 Sphingomonadales bacterium | reverse complement strand
CGCAAATCGTCTTTCTCGACATGCGTAAAAAATTCGCTAAGCGCTGCTTCATCGCTCGGCTGTGCTGGACGCACCTCAAAGCCAAACCCTGTACGCGTGGTCAGCAACGTTACTGCAGTTTTGACATCTTGAAAAACCATCTTTCAATTCCTTGAACAACATATCGGCTAAATGGCGCACAGGCTCGTCGCCCGCCATCCGTAAACACCCTTATGGGTATGGTGCTTATGCTATGCGACTGTTGCTGTTCGCCGGTCTTGGAACCAATATGACTCGTCTTCGCACGCACCCCGAACGCCATTTAGTCGTACGCATCGGTTGGCTGCGCGCTGGGGTCCTCGGCGCAAACGACGGCATAGTCTCGACCGCAAGCCTGATTGTTGGCGTCGCCGCCGCATCTACCACGCATAGCGCAATCCTAATAGCAGGCGTGGCAGGCTTGGTCGCTGGTGCAATGTCGATGGCAGCGGGTGAATATGTTTCGGTCAGCTCACAATCCGACACAGAATCTGCCGACATTGCCCGTGAGCGACTGGAACTGGAAACTGATGGTGACGCAGAACACGCCGAATTAGCGGCGATATACGTCGAGCGCGGGGTCTCACCGGAAACTGCTGTACTGGTCGCTACGCAACTTATGGCACACGACGCCTTGGGTGCGCACACTCGCGACGAACTTGGAATCGCGGTTACGACGTCAGCGCGACCGGTGCAGGCTGCATTAACCTCTGCGGTAACTTTCACGGTCGGGGCCGCACTGCCGCTCATGATTGCTGTCGTTGTGCCGGCCTCGTTGATTGTGCCAATCGTCACTGCCGCGTCAATTGCATTTCTGGGGTTGCTAGGCGGAGTGGGCGCGCAGGTGGGTGGAGCATCAGTGGCAAAAGCGATGCTGCGGGTTACCTTCTGGGGCGCGCTAGCAATAGGATTTACTGCCATTATCGGCAGAATCGTCGGCTCATCCGTTTAAGCACGGTTGTCAGAAGGCCCCCAATACGGTCAGGATGCGAGTTCCGCAACGGCATCAAGCAATCTTTTGGTGAGCGGTTTTGCAAATATACCCGAATACCCAGCCGCGAATGCCCTGCGCTCAAGCGTGGCATCGAAATGTCCAGTGATCAGCAGCGCTGGCCGCAACCAGCCCTGCTTCCGGAGACTACCGAGCAAATTTATGCCGTCGATATCCGGCATCAGATAGTCGGCGATCAGACAAATATGATGATCGCCCAAATGTGCGTTGAGCACAGCCTGCCCCCCTGCAAAATCATCGACATCGTATCCGCGGCCGGTGAGCAACAGCTTTAGCGAACTGCGAACCGCTGCATCATCGTCGACCAAAGCCACTCTCATTTCGCTGCCTAAATCCCTTCGATTGGCGAACGGCGTGGCAGGAACGGACGGCGGGCGCTTTACGTAATAGTCCCCACCTCATCGCCGGAAAGTTCGCTCCAGCCAGCAGCAAAAGCGATGCGTAAGGCTTCAGATAGGCTGCGCACGTCGAGCTTGGTCATTAGATGCGCACGGTGAATTTCAACCGTCCGCGGGCTAATCCCCAGATTATACGCAATCGTTTTGTTTGGCAGGCCGTGAACCAGCCCGTGCAATACATCGCGCTCACGAGGGGTCAGTGCGGCCAACCGGATTACCGCTAGTGCGGTGCGTTCGGCGCGGTGTCCGCTCCGGTCAATCCTTGCGAAGCCGTCGTTGATCGCCGCGAGCAACTCAGCTTTTTCGAATGGCTTTTCGAGAAAATCGACCGCACCTGCTTTCATCGCGGCAACTGCGACCGTGACGTCGCCGTGGCCGGTCATTACAACAACCGGCAAAGCTATGCCGTGCGCCTTCATCTCAGCCTGGACAGTAAGGCCATCGATTTCGGGCATTCGCACGTCAAGCAGCACACAGCCGGGCTCCAACCCGCGCGCCGCTTTCAAAAAATCAACCCCCGAAGTAAAGGTATCGACGCAATAGCCAGATGTTTTCAGCATGAAGCTAGCCGAGCGGCGGATGGCTTCGTCATCATCCACAAGATAGACTTGGCGTGCAGCCGCCATCATCCGCCTCCCGCATCAGCAGCGGCGAGCGTAAAGCGAAACGCGGTGCCGCCGCCTTTAGGTTTGTCGAGCCAGATCCTGCCATCATGCGCTTCGATGATGGTTTGACAGATCGAAAGCCCCAAACCCATTCCGGCGTCTTTTGTGCTCACAAATGGTTGAAATAATTTTCTTTCGACATCGGCATCAAGACCCGAGCCGGAATCAACGACGCTGACCTCAACCATTTGGGCAGCAATCGGGATGGCGGAAATCGTCAACCGGCGCTCCGGAGCCTCCACCAATGCGTCGACCGCGTTGCGGATCAAATTCACCAAAACCTGCTGGATTTGCACCTTGTCGACCAACACCCCGTCAATATTCTCGTCGATTTCTATGCGGATATCGATACCAAGTTCGGCCACACCGATGAGTGCCAGTGCATTGGCTTCATTGATCAGCCCGCGCAGATTTTCAACGCGCTTGTCGGTGTCACCGCGCGCAATAAAGTCACGCAGGCGCCGAACAATCTGTCCGGCACGAACCGCCTGCGTAGCTGCATCGCCAAGTGCCTCGCGCACGATCGCGACATTTTCTGCATCGGGGTTTGCCAACAGGTCGCGCGCGGCCTCGACATAATTTGCGACCGCCGTCAGCGGCTGGTTGAGCTCGTGCGCGAGCGCCGACGCCATCGTTCCCATCGCGCTGACTCGGGAGGCGTGGGCTAACTCCGCCTGCATTTCTTCCAGCCGGACCTCGGTTGCCTGCCGCCGTGTCAGGTCGCGGATAAAGCCCGTGAAAACGCGGCTATGGGCAGTGCGCGCCTCACCGACCGAAAGCTCCATCGGAAAGGTCGATCCGTCGCTCCGTTGGCCAATGGTGATGCGACCAATGTCGATGATCCGCTTACGCCCCGTAGTGAGATAACGGAGCAAATACCCTGCATGCTGCCGTCGGTCGGGTTCTGGCATCAGCATTTCTACATTCTGGCCAATCGCCTCATTTTCACCAAAGCCAAACAATTGCTCGGCAGCCGCGCTGAACGATACGATTACCCCGGCCTCGTCGATAACAATCATGGCATCGGGCACGGTTGCGAGAATGGAATGAAGCAACGCCTCGCTGGTCGCGCGCGCGGTCAATTCGGTCAATGGCTGACTCCGGTCGGAATGCAGCATTGGCATTCCTATCAGATAACGCCTCGTGCGCCGCTATTGTTCCCCGTTAGTGCGCCAGCAGTAATGGAACCCTACTATGCATCAACATATGGCGTGATACCCCACCAAGCACCGCCTCACGGAAACGGGTGTGGCCATAAGCGCCCATCACAATATAAGAGGCCGGGAGCGCAGTGGAGATATTGCAAAGTGCCTCACCGACGCTCTGCCCATCCAGACTGTGTTCGTTGCACCCTGTCATCACCCCGTGCGCTGCCAGATATCGCCGGACATCAGCCATCGGGAAATTTTGGTCTTCGTTAAACGACACCACTTGAACCGCCGACGCCATTTTCAGCAAGGGCAATGCAGCGCGTATCGCATGAGCGGCCTCCGGCGATCCGTTCCATGCAATCATTGCCGTTCCGGCCGGATCAAATGCCACACTGGTAACTGGCACCGCCAACACAGGTGTGCGCGAATGGATCGCGACATCGGCAACCAGTGGCAGGGGATGGATGGACTTACTTTGGCTATGGTCTGAAAGGCTGAGCACAACCAGATCGGTAAGCCGGGAGCGGCTGACAATGGATGCCGCGACGCCTTCATCATAGACCGACCAGTCCCACTCGATAGTCTCTTTAGCCAGCCGCGCTTCAACCTTTGTCCGCGCTTCTACGGCTCGCTCGGCAAGATCCTTAAACAGAGTATTCAGTTCATAAACGCCGCCAAACGGGTCAATAGCCACATAATCCGACACCGGAGTGACTTGAATACAGGACAGATGGCCGCTCTGTTGATGGGCAATGGCCAATGCCGCGGCCATCCGGGTTTCTTGTCCCTCATCATCGCTTACATATAGCAAAATCGATTTCATCACTACCTCCGGTCAATGTTCCGCAACTTTAAGCGCAATATGTCGGCTCGTAAGTAAGGGGTAATGCGGATGTCGTGCAGAAGCCCCCGCTGGTAACTTTATGGCCAAACACTGACCTGAGGACGGTAAACCATGCGTAGACACAACCAGAAGAATGGTGTTTCCGGGCCGAAGCATGCCGTGATTCTGTGCCATCCCGACCCGGGCAGCTTTAACGCCGCCGTGGCCCAAACTTATAGCGATGCTGTCCGCGCGTCTTTTCATGAGGCTGAGATCCGCGACCTTTACGGCCTGAAATTCGATCCGGTATTGAAAGCAGACGAGCAACCATCGTCGCTTGAGTTCGTGCCATTGGCCGATGTCACAACCGAGCTTGATGTTTTGGTCGCCGCGGACGTCATCGTATTTGTCTACCCGATTTGGTTCGGCACCCCACCCGCCATGTTGAAAGGCTATGTCGAGCGCGTGCTGGGCGCAGGCTTTGGCCACCGGTCGATGCGCGAGCGGGGCAGAGGTTCGGTCGCCGCCGGCAAGCACCTCGTCAGCATAACAACTTCGGGCAACAGCAGCCAATGGCTCGAATCTCAGGGTGCAATCGTGTCGCTGCATAATGTGTTCGACAATTATCTCGCCAACGCGTTTTCGATGGCATCGCACGTGCATTTGCATCTGTCGGGGATCGTCGAGGATATGAGCGACCTAACTGTTCGGCGGGAGCTGTATCAGGTTACCGAATTTGCCCAAGCGACATGCGCTAAGCTGCCGATTGTCAAACCCGCGCCGGAAGAGGCGGGTTCGTGAAACGTCGCAATGTCTTGATCGGTGGCGGGTCACTTGTCGCTGTTGCTGCGGGCGGGATTTATGTCGGGCGTGAACAAATGGGTTCGGCAAGCGACTATGACGCGGCCACCGTGGCGATGCGGGCAGCGCTGCCGGATGAGCCACAGACGGCCGACCTTATCCGTTACGCGACGCTTGCGCCCAACGGCCACAACGCGCAGCCTTGGCTCTTTCGAGCCAGCGAAAATCGCATTGATATTCTGCCGGATTTCGCGAGACGAACCCCCGTGGTCGATCCCGATGACCATCATCTGTTTGTCAGCCTTGGCTGTGCCGCCGAGAATCTGGCGTTGGCATCGGCAGCACGCGGACGGCCCAGCACCCCGGTTTTCGATCCGGCAGCTGATGGTTCGATTGCGTTCGAATTTGCCGCCGGGCCACCAACCGCCTCTCCTTTGTGCGACGCAATCCCACGACGGCAATCGACGCGAGCTAAATTTGACGGTCGTTCCGTCAACGCGAACGATCTCCAAACGCTTGCCGCCGCAGCAGTCATGCCCGGCGTCGACTGCATTCTGCTGACCGACCGCCTACAAATCGACCAGGTGCGCGACCTGGTCGTTTCAGGCAACAGCATACAAATGGCCGACCCGGCATTCATGCGGGAACTGAGGTCGTGGTTGCGCTTCAACCCGCGCGAAGCCGCCAAAACCGGCGATGGACTTTACAGCGTGGCAAGCGGCAACCCGGCGTTGCCGAGCTGGGTTGGCCAACGCGCGTTCGACCGGTTGGTTACGGCAAAGTCGGAAAACGACAAATATGCAGCGCAATTGCGGTCGTCAGCAGGCGTGGCCGTGTTCGTCGCGGCCACAGAAGACCGTGAGCACTGGGTGCTGGTCGGTCGCGCGTGTCAGCGTTTTGCCTTACAGGCGACGGCGCTTGGCCTAAAACATGCCTTC
>JANLRW010000162.1:0-5102 GCA_031361925.1 Sphingomonadales bacterium | reverse complement strand
CTATTCAAGCGTGACACAGGAGTAACGCCTGCGGCTTATGCGCGTTCGCTTCGCGCCAAACGCGCGGCCAACGCGCTCGATGGCAATGGCAGCGTCACAGACGCGATATACGAAGCAGGTTATTCGGGGCCGAGCCGCTTTTATGCCGAGACAAAGGGACATTTGGGGATGACGCCGTCGGCTTGGAAAAACGGTGGGGCAGGGGTGAAAATCCGCTGGGCGGTTGTCGATACAGTGCTTGGAAAGATGCTGCTCGCCGCGACTGAAAAGGGCATTTGCCGACTATCGTTTGATGAGGACGAGACAGCGTTGATGCACCGTTTTCCCAATGCGCACATCGTCGCTGGCGGAGCCGCACTCGAAGATTTGGTGACCGGCGCCATTTCGGCCATCGAGCATCCCGCGCAAATGCCCGACCTGCCGCTCGATATTGCTGGCACAGCATTTCAGCAGGCAATCTGGAGTGAACTTAGGCGGATTCCTGCGGGTGAGACGCGGACTTATGCCGACATAGCAGCCGCGGTTGGCAGGCCTAAAGCAGTGCGTGCGGCGGGGTCAGCAAATGGTGCCAATAACGTCGCTGTTCTGATCCCATGCCACCGCGTAATCCGCAGCGACGGTGGCCTAGGTGGCTATGCTTACGGCGTTGAGCGCAAGGAAAAACTGTTGTCGGCTGAGAGGACGTCCGCATGAACGAACAGGTCAAAGCTTTTGGCGATTTGCATATCCCCGGTGACCCGCTGATCCTGTACAATATTTGGGATGCGGGCAGCGCAAAGGCGGTTAGCGAGGCCGGTGCCAAGGCAATCGCGACCGGTAGCTGGGGCGTCGCCTGTTCGCTTGGGTTCAAGGATGGCGAGACGTTGCCGCTCGACAGCGCGCTTGAAAATCTTGAGCGTATTCTCTCGGTGACGGACCTTCCAGTCACCATCGACATGGAGGCGGGCTATGGCACCGGCCCGGCAGACGTCGCAGCTTCGGTTGCCAGAGCGGCGGCGGCGGGTGCTGTCGGCATCAATATTGAAGACAAAGACCCCGCGACACGGCTTTTGTTTGCCACCGACGATGCAGCGGCGCGCATCACCGCCGCGTCCAAGACCGGCCTATGGATCAACGCGCGCACCGACCTGTTTATCGTGACACCTAAAGACCAGCATGACACCGCGCTGGCAGACGCAGTGGTTGAGCGCGCGAAGACCTATGCCGATGCAGCGGCCAACAGTTTGTTTGTGCCTTTTGTCAGCGATCCAGCGCTGATTGAACGGCTGTGCAAGGGTTCCCCGCTGCCCGTCAATATCCTGATGAATCCCGGCGTTCCCGACCCCGGCAAACTGGCCGAACTCGGTGTCGCCCGGGTCAGCTACGGTCATGGTCCGTGGGCCAAAGCGATGCAGCAGCTTGGCGACGATGCAAAGGCGGCATTCGCTTCGATTTTATGACGACCGCGGCCGCAGTGTGCGGCGCGTAAACAAATCCGTGCTGTGCTGTCCCAAATCAGGACCGTGCTGAAATTACGACGAAATTCTGGTTAATCCTAACGGTCTGTTTACCCATTTTCTGCATAGCGAAGTCCAATCTGTGACAGGTGCCGGTCTGCCAATGGGGGTAGGCCGCGACATCAGGCGCAGAGCAAGAAGGACTGCGCGATGAAAAATTCGTTGAAAATCAGAGCTATTCTGGCTCTTGGTGCAAGTGCTACGGCGCTGACCGGCTGCGGTGGAATCGGCGGGGGCACGCAGTTGCCATCGGCCCCGACGGTTTCCGCGCAGGAAGGTCCGGGCGAAGATTATATGATCGGTCCGCTCGACCAGCTGACGATTTTCGTATGGCGCAACCCCGAACTCGGCGCAAAAGTGCAGGTCCGCCCCGACGGACGCATTACCACGCCGCTGATTACCGACATGCCAGCCGCTGGCAAAACCCCAACGATGTTGCAGCAGGATATCAAACTCCAGTTATCGCAATATATCAATGACCCAATCGTCTCGGTTATCGTTAACGAGTTTGCCGGAACGACATCGCAACAGGTGCGAATTGTCGGCGCGACCGAAAAACCAGCCTCGATCCCGTACCGCGCTAATATGACACTGCTCGACGCGATGATCGCGGTCGGCGGGCTGTCCGAATATGCCGCCGGTAACAAGGCGCGGCTTATCCGCCACAACAAAGGCAGCGGCCGCCAGCTCGAATATTCGTTGCGTCTGGGCGACTTGCTTAAGCGCGGCGACAGCGCCGCTAACGTCCTGCTGCAACCGGGCGATGTGATCATCATCCCCGAAAGCATGTTTTGATGCTGCTGAAATCTTGAAAGCCAAAGGCCCCTTATGACTGGTCTCTACGACGAATTCAGAATTGCCGTCCACAGCGTGTGGAACCGTCGCTGGCTGGCGCTTGCGGTAGCGTGGGCGATCTGCCTGATCGGCTGGCTGGTGGTCGCCTTGATCCCCAACAAATACGAATCAAAAGCGCAAATCCAGGTCCAGACTCAATCGATTCTGCCGAGCCAAGTCGGCATAAACCAGCAAGACCAGCGCAAAAGCATCCAGCAATTACAGCAGACTTTGACGTCTTCACTCAACTTGGAAAAGGTGGTTCGCGGCACCGATCTTGGCAGCAGCGTCGTATCGGAACGGGAACTGGCGGGCAAAATCGAAGGGCTGCGCGCCAATATCGAAGTCAAGGCCGAACAGGATGATTTCTTTGCGATCACAGTGAAGCAGCCCTCACCCAAATTGGCGCGCGATGTCGTGCAGAAGCTTATCGACGTTGCAGAGGAAGACAATATCGCTGGTGACCGCAAGGAAACCAGCCAGACCTTGCGCTTCCTCGACGCGCAGATCGAGGCGCGTCAGAAGGAATTGCAGGAAGCCGAGGCCAAACGCGTTGCTTATGAAACGCAAAATCTCGGTTTGCTTCCCGGCGTTGGCTCGGTGTCGCAGCGGATGGAGGCATCGCGCGCCGAGTTGAGCCAGATCGAATCGCAGTTGATACAGGCGCGCAGCGCCCTCGCCGCGCTAAACGGCCAACTGGCTGGAACACCGGCGTCGTTAAACACACCCTCGATGGGTGGTGGCAGCAGCGCACCTAGCGCGCTCGGCCAAGCGCAAGGCGAACTTGCCTCGATGCGCGCTCGTGGTTTCACCGATAGCCATCCCGATGTGATCGCTATGAAGAACCAGATCGCCGCACTGCGCGCGTCAGGTGGCGGTGGTGGCGGGTCGTCGGGTGGTGGCAGCTATAAAACGCCAAATCCGGCCTACAGCTCGCTGCAATCCATGCGCGCCGAACGCGAAGCATCGGCGACCGCACTGCAAGCCCGAAAGGGTGCGATCCAAGCTGATATGGCACAGCTTGCCGCCAAGCAAACCGCCGAACCCGGCGTTGCTGCGGAATATCAACGCATTAACCGCGACCATGACGTGCTGAAGGCACAATATGACAAGCTGGTCGCCGATCGCGACAATGTTAGCTTGCGTGGTCAGGTCGAAACGCAGACCGACGCGGTGCAGTTCAAAGTCGTCAAAACCCCTTCGCTGTCGAATGTGCCGGCGGCTCCTAACCGTCCGCTATTACTGGCGTTGGTCCTGTTTGCTGGGCTTGGCGCGGGTGCGGGCACTGCGTTTGCACTCGGCCATTTGCAGACGAGCTATCCGACAGCGGCTAAACTTGAACGCGCCAGCGGCTTGCCGGTGATCGGCTCAATTTCGCAAATGCTAACGGGTGCCGAACGCGTGGCGCGGCGGCAGAAGCTGAAGCTGTTTTACGGCGCGACCGGAGGGCTTGTCGGGGTGTTCGCATTGCTGATGGTCGCCGAGTTCGTCCAGCGCGGCATGACGGCTTGAAGGGGCGGCAACAATGAACAAACATAGCTCAATAAAATCCGCCGGGTCGCTGCTCGAACGCGCGGCCGAGATGTATGATTTCGGCGCGGCTCTACGCGGCGGATCTGCACCTGTCGTTCCAATCGTAGCACCAGAGATTGTGCCCGAGGCGCTATCGACGCCGACATTGGCTGGCCCAGCGATGCCAGTGCCCGCTGCGCATGTGCCGATGGCGGCGCGTCCGGCCAGTTCGAACTTCGCGACGATTAACCGTGAACGTCTGGCAGCGCTCAACTTTATCGTCCCTGATGGTCCGGTCACCGGCCTGTCCGAAGAATTCCGCATCGTTAAACGGCAGTTGTTGCTCGCGGCACGCGGAGGCAAGGGCGTGGATGCTATCGAGCACGGCGAGCGCATCTTGATTTGTTCGGCGCACCCCAACGAAGGCAAAACCTTTTGCGCAATCAACCTTGCGCTGTCGATGGCGAGCGAAAAGGACAACCGTGTTCTGCTCGTAGATGCCGATTTTGCCAAGCCGAGTGTGCTGTCTACACTGGGCATCGAGAACAGCCCGGGCTTTATGGATGCTTTGGCTGATCCGACCTCGGATGCAGAACGCTTCATTATCGAAACCGATATTGAAGGACTGTCGATCCTGCCCGCTGGTGCACAGACCAATCAGGACACCGAATATCTGGCCGCGTCGCGGACCGCGACGATTATCGATCAACTGACCCGCAACGATCCGTCACGGATCATCATTTTCGATTCGCCACCGGCACTTGCGGCGTCGCCCGCTTCGGTGCTGGCGTTGCATGTCGGGCAGACCGTGATGGTCGTTCACGCCGACGAAACCACGGATAGTGCGCTGCGCGATGCGTTGGGCCTTTTGAGCGGCTGCGATCATGTCCAGCTGCTTCTCAACCGCGCGAAATTTTCCCCCACCGGACGCAAGTTCGGCAATTACTACGGATATGGAGCATCATGATGCAGTACCCGATTTTCAAACTTAGCCTGCTGGCAGGCGTCGCTTTTTGCGCGCCGTTGCCAGCATTTGCCCAGCAACTCGCGCCCGAATGGTCGCCGATGGAAGAACAATATGGCGGTTCAGAAAGCGGCCCCCAAGAGGCTGTACCCGCCGAAACCCGCCGTGGCGACAAGCGCGACGGACCACGCGTCGAAATCACGCCCTATATCGAGGCGCAGCAAGTCATTGTTGCCGATTTGCAGGACGGCGGTGATGTTCTGACTTATTCGACTGTCGCGGTCGGTGTCGATGCG
>JANLRW010000155.1:0-8593 GCA_031361925.1 Sphingomonadales bacterium | reverse complement strand
TCAAAGACAAGGCACCTGCTGGCAAAAGCGATAGCAAAAGGGCTGTGCCAAAGCCCTACCAACGCCCGCGCGGTGGCGAAGCGCGTGCGGTGTCCGATCTGATGCCCGAAATAGGGCGCGCAGCATTCCGCCGCTTTGGCTTCGTGCAAAGCTCGGTGGTCAGCCGCTGGGATGAAATCGTCGGCGCACGCTATGCCGCTGTGTCTGCCCCCGAAGCAATCCGCTTTCCCATCGGTAAAAAATCCGACGGGACGCTGGAACTCACCGTCGAAGGGGCACATGCGACGATGATGCAGCATGTCATGCCCGAGATCATTGAGCGCGTGAACCGCTTTTTCGGATATAGCGCCATTGCGCGGATCAAGGTTCGGCAGGGGGTGATCGCGAAAACCGCTGCGCCGCGCCCCGCTGTGCCGCCGATGCTTAAACCCGTGCCGATGGAGCTGGGCGATTCGCTGCGCGAAATCGGTGATCCCGAACTGTTCGCGGTGCTCGAAAGCCTCGCAAAAAGCCTTGCCAAAAGCCCGGAGTGATAGCAGATGCCGCTGACTGCTTATTATCGCCAAAGAAGCCTCAAAATGTCACGACTTTCCAAATTATCCCGCATTGGCCTTGCCGGTATCGCGCTGCTCGGCACGGTGGCGGCATTGAGCGCGCCTGCCAAACCCGGCTGGCTGCTGACCTTCACACTTTCGTCCGCTGGAAGCCATATCATCGGCAACCCGTCAGCACCCGCCAAAATCGTCGAGTATATGAGCTACACCTGCGGGCACTGCGCCAATTTTGAAAATAACGACGCGCCGGTGCTCAAGGCGCAATATATCGCGACCGGCAAGGCCAGCCTAGAGATCCGCAATCTCGTGCTGAATTCGGTCGATCTGACAGCCGCGATGCTCGCGCGCTGCGGTGGAAAGGCGCGCTTTTTTGGCAATCACAAGCATTTGCTGGCGACACAGAAAATATGGCTCGGCAAGGCTGGCCAAATCAGCAAGGCAACCGATGCCAAGCTGCAAGCCGAAGATTATGTCGGCTATATGACCGGCGTCTACAGCGAAACCGGCTTATCGAATATCATGCAGCAACGCGGTATAACATTCGCTCAGGGCAAGGCATGTCTTGCCGACAAAGCGGCTTTCAAGACAATCCTCGACATGAGCGACGGAGGCACAAAGCTGGGGGTGAACGGTACACCATCGTTTCTTATCAATGGCGTGCTGCAAGACAACGTCCATGATTTCCAATCGCTGAAATCCAAGCTCAACTGAACGGCATTTATAAAGGACCGAACATGCGTATCAAATCTCTCCTCATTGCAGCGACAACAGGATTGGCCTTGGCTGCTTGCGGCAGCGGTGACAGCAATGCTGTCCCCAAGGGGGAACCAATCGCCAAAGTTGCAGCGCCAGCTGGCAAAATCTGGAGTGAGACGGTTGTCAAAACCGAAGCCGGAGGCTTCAAAATGGGTAATCCGGATGCCAAGCTGCAACTGGTAGAATATGGTGCCATCACCTGCCCGGGCTGCGCTCAATTCTCGAATGAATCAGCTGAAGAGCTCAAGAAAATTGTCGATACCGGCGTAGTCGCGATGGAGTTCCGGCCATTTTTGGTGCACGGCGTTCAAGACATACCGGGCTTCCTATTGGCGCAGTGCAGCGGGCCCGACGCGTTCTTCCCGCTCACCGAACAACTTTATGCCGACCAGCAGAACTGGCTCGGTAAAATGGCCGGGATTACCGAAGCCGAGCAACAGGCCGCCGCCAAAATGACGCCAGCGCAAGTGGCCACTTTCCTCGGCACACGGATGGGCCTGATTGAATTCGTCCAGCAGCGTGGGATCAGTGCCGATCAGGCAAAAGCCTGCCTCGCCGATGACAAAGCGGTCGCGGCATTGATCAAACTGACCGAGCAGGGCGGTAAAGACGGTGTGACCGGGACCCCCTATTTCACCCTCAATGGCGCGCCGCTCAACGTTGGTGCGTGGACTCAGGTAAAGAGCAAGCTGGTCGAAGCTGGCGCCAGATAATCATGGCTCGGGGGGGCTTTGATCATCTCGGCAAACCGCAGGCGCAGTGCCTATGCGGATAAAGAGACTGAAGCTGACCGGCTTCAAAAGCTTTGTCGAGCCTGCCGAACTGCGCATCGAAACCGGGCTAACCGGTATTGTCGGCCCCAATGGCTGCGGCAAATCCAATTTGCTCGAAGCCATCCGTTGGGTAATGGGCGAAAGCAGCTCGAAGTCGATGCGCGGCGCAGGCATGGAGGATGTAATCTTTGCTGGGACCGCGTCGCGCCCGGCGCGCGATTTCGCCGAAGTGACGATCTCTGCCGAACGTGACGGCAATGATGTTGCGATAGGCCCGATCGCCAATGACGACGATCACGAGATTGAGGTAACCCGCCGGATCGAGCGTGGTGCCGGTTCGGCTTACCGGTCGAACGGCCGCGACGTGCGGGCAAAGGATGTCGCTCTGATATTCGCCGACGCAGCGACTGGCGCGCATTCGCCTGCATTGGTCAGTCAGGGGCGGATTGGCGCTATTATCTCTGCCAAACCGCAAGAACGGAGGCAAATGCTCGAGGAAGCAGCGGGCATTTCCGGGCTGCATGTCCGGCGCAAGGATGCCGAACAAAAACTGCGCGCCGCCGAGACCAATTTGGCACGGCTGGCGACAATCCTTGCCGATATGGATGCGCGTGCTGGACAATTGCGGCGTCAGGCCAAGCAAGCCGAACGGTATCGCAAGCTCTCCAAAGACATCCTGCAAGCCGAAGCGCGATTGATCTTCGTGCGTTGGCAGGAAGCCAAGGCTGCGGCCGATGCGGCTCGGGCCGAAGCCAATGCAGCTTCGGCAGCGGTCGAAAAAGCGTCGGTTGCGCAGAAAGAATTGACTGACAAACAACAGTCCGCCGTGCGCGAACTCGCCGAGGCCCGTTCGGTCGCAATGGCAGCGCGCGACGCAGCGAGCAACTTGTCCAACCGGCTGGTGCAGCTATGTGGCGAACGCGACCGGATCGTCCAACGGCAGGCCGACCTGTCTGCGCAAGCCGCACGGATGGCAGACGATGGCGCGCGAGAGGGCAAGCTAACGCACGATGCCGCCGACGCACTGGCGCGGTTGCAGGCCGAGAGCGCAACCTTGGCAACGCAGATCAAGCACCAAGAAGAGGAACGCCCAGCGCTGGTCCGGATGACCGAAAATGCAGAGCGACAGGTCCGCGAAAGCGAGGTTGCGCTCGCCAAAGCCGCCGCCGAACAGGCCCGCGCCGATGCGGAACTGCGCGTGGCGGACGCTGCATTTGGAGGTGCAGCGGCGCGGATGGAGCGCGCCGAGCGTGACGCAGAACGGCTAGCGCACGAACAACAGGCTTTGGGTAACGAAGATGAACTGGAAACTGCGAAAGCCAATGCGCAGCAATCGGTCGCGCATTTGCACGACCAGCTCGTAGTAGGTGCGCAAGCGATCCAGACAGCCGAAGCCCTGCGCGGCGTCCTTACCACTGAGCGCGATGCTGCACAAAGCACGCTTGCCAGCCTTAAGGCCGAACTGGCCGCTTTGCTATCCGAGCAGGGTGCGCTTGAACGCGCGTTGGCCAAAGGCAGCGGTGACAAAGCCATCGACCGGATAAAGGCAGCACCCGGCTATGAACGCGCGCTTGCTGCCGCCCTTGGCGACGATGCCCATGCCGCGATTGGCGGCGCGACCGGGCGGCGTTGGCTGGGCGGAGATGCACAAATTCCGTCGCTGCCGGGCATCCGCCTGATCGACCATGTTGAAGCGCCTGCCGAGCTGACCGCGCGGCTGTCGATGGTGCGCGTGGTTGATGCAGATGACGGAGCACCGCTTGCCCCCGGTGAGCGGTTGGTGACGCGCGGCGGCAAAGTTAGGCGCTGGGATGGTTTTGCTGCCGATGATGACGGCGCGACAACCGCCGAACAGCTTATCCGTGCGAACCGCTTGGCCGAATTGGTTGAACTCATCCCGCCTGCTGAAAATATGCTCGGCGAACAAGCTAAAACGCTGGAGCAATTGACCGTACAGATCGCACAGGCACAAGATGCTGCGCGTTCCGCAACCGCCGCACAACAGGAGCGGGAGGCCGAACTACGGCAGGCACTTCGCGCTGCTGATCAAGCTGAAGACGCGCTGACGCGGCTACAAAACGCGCGTGAAGCACTCGCCGAACGCATGAGCGCCAGCGATCAGGAATGGGCTTTGGCAAAGGCCGATGTCGTGGCGGCAGACACCGCGCGTAGCGCGTTGCCCGACGGGTCGCATCATGCCGGGCTGGTCGACACGCTCTCGACCGAAAGTGAGGCGGTGCGGCACTTATTGTTGCGCAGTCAGGCCGATCTGTCGTCGCTCGACCAGCGAATCGCCCAGACCCGCGAACGCCGCGCGGTGGCGACGGCCGAAATCCGCAGCTGGCAGGATCGTTCTGGCGAGGCCGAACGCCGTATCGCCGAAATGAACAAGCGCTCGGCAGAAATCGCTGCCGAGCAAGAGGCGATGGCGGGGCGACCTGACATGTTGGCCAGCGAAATTGCGACGGTGCAGGCTGACAAGGACCAATTGGGCGAACGGCTGGCGGAACTACAAATTATCGAAACGAACAGCGAGGCCGCGCTGAAGTCGCTTGAGGCCGAACTCGCGACTGCGGCCGAAGCGCTGTCATCGGCGCGCGAAGCCCGCGCAGGAGCCGAAGCACGCGCCGAGAATCAGGAACTTCGCCGCGTCGAGATGGGCCGCGTGTCGGGCGAACGCTTCGAATGTCCACCGCCCGTTTTGCCAGAGAAGCTCGATTTTCACGACGCAGCTTTGGAAGATGCCAGCGCGGAGTCGGCTCGGCTCGACCGGTTGCAAAACGAGCGCGAACGCATCGGCCCGGTCAACTTGATCGCCGCAGATGAACTCGCTGAGCTTGAGGAAGAGCAAGCCAAAGGTGTCGCCGAAAGCGAGGAACTCAGCCAGGCCGTCAACCGCTTGCGCGGCTCGATCGGTAGTCTCAACCGCGAAGGTCGCGCGCGGCTGCTAACCGCGTTCGAGGCGGTCGACCAGCATTTCCGCCGCTTGTTCGCGACCTTGTTCAACGGCGGCCAAGCGCATCTGGCGCTCATCGACAGCGATGATCCGTTGGAGGCGGGCCTCGAAATCTTCGCCCAGCCGCCAGGCAAGAAATTGCAGTCGCTAACCCTGCTCTCGGGCGGTGAACAGGCGCTAACGGCGGTCGCTTTAATCTTCGGCCTGTTTCTGACCAACCCGGCACCGATCTGCGTGCTGGACGAAGTCGACGCGCCGCTGGATGACGCAAATATCGAACGCTTCTGCGACCTTCTCGACGCGATGACCCGCGAAACCGACACGCGCTATTTGATAGTAACCCACAACGCGGTCACGATGAGCCGGATGCACCGCCTGTTCGGCGTAACGATGGTCGAACAAGGCATATCACGGCTGGTCTCAGTCGATCTGGGTGGGGCAGAGGAGCTTCTGGCGGCGGAGTAATCACCCCATCGGGTATAAAATCTCCTTCGTCACATTGTGCACCGCCGTCATGATCTCGGCGCTTAGCTTCAAATCTATCGCGGCAAAAATTTCATCGAGTTGATCTTCGCGGCTGACCCCGACGATTGTCGACGCAACAAAGTCGTTTTGTTTCGACCACGCTGTCGCGAGCGTGACCGGTGACATCCCTGCTTCCTGCGCAATTCGAACGATCCGTGCGGTCGATTCAAGTGCGCGTGGTCCGGCAAAGCGCTGCGCCATTTCAATTTGGCGCGACCCTTCCATTCCCAGATAGCGCGAGAAGCGCGCACCTTCAGGGCGCGCACCGTCCAGGTATTTGCCAGACAATACGCCGCCGCCGAGCGGCGAATAAGGCAATAGCGATACGCCTTCCTGACGGCACACCTGCTTCAGTTCATCCTCGAACCGGCGGTTGTTGATTGAGTAGTTATTCTGGATGGTATGGTAACGCGCAACGCCCAGTTTTTCCGACGTGGCCAGCGACTTCATAAGGCCATAGCTGGTCTCGTTCGAACAACCGAGCACCCGCACTTTACCAGCGCGGACAAGATCGTCGAGCGCCTCCATTGTCTCGTCATAATCGGTGCCATGATCAGGCCAATGCGTCTGGTAAAGGTCGATATAATCGGTCTGCAACCGGCGCAGGCTATCCTCAACCGCGAGCGTAATATTATGCCGGTCGAGCGCAGTCATCCCGCCGCGTTTGGGCGACTTGAACCACGTATGGCTCGGCCCCGAGACCTTGGTCGCCATGATGATGGCGTCGCGGTTCTTGCCCTTCATCCAGCGTCCCACGATCTCTTCGGTACGGCCAACCCATTTGATATCGGGCGGCACCGGATAGCCCTCTGCGGTGTCGAAAAAGTTGATGCCCACGTCGAGCGACCGGTCCAATATCCGGTGCGCCTCAACCTCTTCGGTTTGCGCACCAAAGGTCATCGTCCCCATGCAAATGTCGGACACATAAACTGCACTTTTGCCCAGCCGTCGGTTTTCCATCATCGATCCCCTTTTCGAAATTCAGCTTGCCGCGCCAACCACAAGACAGGCAAGTGCCATTAGCAACCCAGCCATCCGGTTCGCGCGAAAATGATCCAGCGCGTTGCTACCATCAGCTTTCAGTGTCACCACTTGGAAAAGCAGATGGATGGCAACTGGCACCAGCGCAATCAATGCCTGGCCTTGTGGCCTGACGCTCCAGATTGCGCTACCCCAACAGATCAGCGCCAACGCGTAAAACAACGCGACACCGCGTCCGATATTACCGCCCAGCCGCAGCGCGCTCGACCTGATACCGACCAGCGCATCATCCTCGCGGTCCTGCATCGCGTAGATCGTGTCGTAGCCGACCACCCAGCAAATAGTCCCCGCATAAAGCCAAAGCATCGCTGCATCGACTGTGCCGGTAATCGCTACCCATCCGACTGGCACCCCCCAGCTGAACACCAACCCAAGCCATAATTGTGGCCACCAGGTGATCCGCTTCATAAAGGGATAAGCCGCAACCAGCCCGAGACTAGCGAGTGCCACGAGTTGTGCCTCCAACCTCAGCTGGAATAGCACGATCAGGCCAACAAGGCATAGTGCCAGCAACCAGCCCCACGCCGCATTCAAACTGACCATTCTGCTTGGCAAAGGCCTTGATGCCGTTCGCGCGACTTTGGCGTCGAGATCGCGGTCAATGATATCGTTATACACGCACCCCGCCCCTCGCATGACAATGGCACCGAGGAGCATCCACAAAGCTAAGCGCCACTGAGCAATCAGCCCGCCCGACAATGCCAGCCCGTAAACGCATGGCCAGAACAACAGCCACCAGCCAATCGGCCGGTCGAACCGCGCCAGCAGGGCAAAGCCGCGCAGCTTTGCAGGCAGCAGCCCCATAAGGCCGGTATACTCGCTGTCGGGGACAATATTGGTGGTCACGGTGGTTCTGATAACGCCACGCCAACCGCTTGTCGAAGGGCGTTTTTCCGCTATGGCAGTTTCATGCCCGCAACCCCCGCATGGCCGCCGAAATCGACGCCCCGCCTGTTCATTGAACAGCCGTTGGCCGAAGGCGCGGCCGTGCACGTGACAGGCAACCCCGCGCATTATCTGCTCGGCGTTATGCGGCTGAAGGAAGGCGCGCCGGTAAAACTGTTCGACGATATTTCTGGCGAGTATCTGGCCACGGTGTCGAGTGCAGGCAAACGCGACCTGACACTGACCGTCGCGGCAAAGCTGCGTGAGCGGGAGGCCGTGCCAGACATGTGGCTGTGCCAAGCGCTCATCAAAAAGGACCGCTTCGACTGGATTGCCGAAAAGGCCTGTGAACTGGGTGTCGCGCGTTTCTTGCCAGTGCTGACGGCGCGCTGCGTCGTCGATAAGGTCAAGGAGGATCGCCTCCGCGTTCAAATGATCGAAGCGGCCGAACAATGCGAGCGAACAGCGCTTCCGGAAATTGCGCCGCTGCAAAAGCTCGGGGCGCTGCTCAAAGACTGGCCTGAGGGCCGCTCGCTTTATTTCTGCGACGAACGCGGTGGTGCGTTGTTCAATCCAACGGCGCGCCCCGCTGCTATTCTGATCGGCCCCGAAGGCGGCTTCACCGATGAAGAGAACGCGATGGTTCGCGCGCATCCCTCAGCCGTCGCGGTATCGCTGGGCCCCAGAATATTACGCGCCGATACCGCCGCTGTCGCAGCACTTTCGGTCTGGATGGCAAAAGCCGGAGACTGGGCTAGTTGACCCGACCGACAAACGAGATTGAAAAACTGGACGGCCCACCAGCCGTCGCCGCCGCCATCGTCCCGGTCGGTGCAAATCGGAACGACCGAAGCGCGGCGTTGTAACCCGTTCCAAGCGGCGCACTGTATGGCGCGCCGCTCGTGGTCGAATATGTCACCATTGTCGATTGGTTGAACGCGTTTAGACCGCTCGGCACCGTGCCGTTTGCAAATATGAAGGGCGTCGAAGCATCAAGTGTGAAATCGGCAGGGAACGGGTCTTGAATAACGATGCTGTTGGCGTCGACGGTCAGGTTTCCGGTATTCTGGACAGTTATCGTATACCGCACAACTGCGCCGGGC
>JANLRW010000122.1:0-8511 GCA_031361925.1 Sphingomonadales bacterium | reverse complement strand
GCGCGATGGAACGTCATGAACGCGCGGCGTTACTCAAGGACTGGGAAGACCGCGACGCCTGTTTCGGGATGCTTAACTGGTATCGTGCGTCGGCGCTGGTTGTGCCTGCGATGGATGAGGCGGCCGAAATACCTGCCTTTGCCAGCGGCGATTTCCCCAAACTCAACATCCCGACTTTGGTTGTCTGGGCGATGGACGATCTGGCGCTACCCTCAGCTAATATCGATGGCATTGAAGCGCTCGTGCCGAAAGTCATTGTCGAGCGGGTTTATGACTGTGGACATTTCGTTATTTGGGAAAAACCCGAAGCCGTGAACGCAGCTATGGAGCGATTTCTGGCTAATTAACGCGGTAGCGTATGCGGAATTGCAAGGTCGAACTTGCCGCCATTGTGCCGTTGGGGCGCAGGCGGACGTTGGTGACCGCGGGATCGGTGCCGGTCCCGCCCGCTACCGGTGTGTAAACCCAACTGGTTCCGTTGTTATTGGAAAATTCGATATCATCGGTGGTGCTTGCAAGGCTCACAAAACTGTAGGTCAAACCGGTTGATCCGGCGCTAAAGGCCGCAGGACCGCTACCAGCGCCGCCGATGTCTGTTACGATGATCGCGGTACTGGGCGGGGTTGCATCGTCTAAACGGATACTGTTGTTGGTTACGGCGTAGCTGGCTGGCGATGTCGCCCGTAACGTGTATTCGGTGATGACGCCGGGTATCGACTTGGGATTGGTCGCGCTGATGCCGTCGGAGATCGCCACGCTGGTTTTGGTAACCGTCAAAGCCGGCTTGAACACCAGGCTGGCAAGATCGAAATTGGCGAAGTTGGGAATTTCAACTTCGAAAATATGCGCGCCAGCCGCCACGGGCAGGTTTGTCGCCGAAGCTTGCTTCCATAATCCGATTGGGTCAGTGCCGACAAAGCTCGTGTTGGTTGTCGCGACGATAGCGTTAGTGCCGACATTGCGGACGTTGATGATCAGGCCAGACAGCGCTTGCGGAAAGTCACGCACCGAGAACCAGCCGCTGATATCAACCATGCCAGCCGAAGGAAAATTAATGACCTGCTGGATGGTCCCCGAAGCCGCGTTAACGTCGAGATACAGGACGCCACCGCCCGTTGGCGTTGCAGTCGGGTTGTTGGCATAGCCGGCATGGGGCCGGATGATGTTCCACGGCGTTACCTGGGCGGGCGTCACGTTGATAACCGTCCAGTTCGGGATCGTGGTGTAGAAATTATTGCCGTTGACAGGTGTTGGCGTCAGCGCGCTTTCGAAACTGCGGTTGACGAGTAACTCTTGCGCAAACGAGGGCGCTGGCGCGAACGCCAATAGCGCGCAAATGACTGCGAATGCGCGGAGCGCAAGGGTTGAAAATAGGCTTTGCACAACTCGACTTACCGCTTTGCCCGTTTAACAATGGTTAACCAGCCTCGTTCGGCTCGACCCGCAATTCTCTCCGAAAGCCCACCCTTCACGGAGTCGTGACCTTACGCGTCGAGCCAGTTCAGCCATGCGCCGTGGGCATGAGCCTCTCCGAGCATTTGCGGGTCTCTGCCGCCTGGCCAATGGCTTACTTTTAGCTCGTGGCTGAATGTCGCCCGGTTTGTTTCCAAGCTAATCCACGCCAGCGGCTTATCGGCTGTGGCTACTTCGCCGGCGTCGCGGATCGCGGTGGCGATTCGGCGTTGGACGGTGTCAGGAAGATATTGCCACACGATGCTGTGCATCACGACGCGTGTTGTGCCTGGAGCTTGCGGTGTAGCCAAACGCGCCTCGACAAAATCTGCGGCATCGGCTTTGACCAGATCAATTGGTTGCGCGCGGATCATGGCTATCCCTGCTTCCATCCGCGCAAAGCGATCGGGCATTTCGGGCCAGATGTAAGCCATCAGCCGGTTGGCGGCGGTGTCATCACGGACGTCGATCGGTTGGATGTCGCAGCCTTGCACCGAGTGAATTGTAAACGGGTCGGTGGGCGGGGAAGGGCCGTTCCATTCGGGTCGGATCGTCACAACTGCATCCGCCGGGCCGCTCACCACTCCGGCCAGATTATAACCGTAACGGTCGATGAGTAGGTTCATGCCTGCGCTCGAGCCGATTTCGTTCAGTTCAAAATCCGGGGAAACGCGGCTCGCGAGCCAGTGCAACGCGGCCACAAAGCTAGCCGAGCGCCCTGCCTCATTGGTTTGGGGCGGGCTGTCAAACCACGCCAGCAATTCAGCATCATGGCGGGTAACAACTTCGGCAACCAGCGTATCCACGGCGGCTTGGCTGGTTATTTCACAGCGATATATTTTGCCGAGATCAGGTTCGATTCCCCGCCGGAAGAGATCGTGAAATCCTCCGGCAATGCGCAAGGGTAGCGCATCACGCAATACCGCTTGCGGGTTCCATGCTGCAATCCGCTGCCCACACAGCGTGTCACCTTCGGCCAACGCAACCAGCGCGCGGCAAATCGCCGCCGTGCCCGGCGCTCCATTATTCATGACATGATTGGCCTGATCGTTCAGTCCGGACAGTATTTCCGCATTTAACGCCATATTGCCCTTTCGGTCGCTGGCCCCTAAAGCGCGGGGCTTATGGCCGAACGCATCATCTTTGCAATCCCCAAGGGGCGGATATTGGACGAGGCGCTGCCGTTGATGCGCGCTGCCGGTATCGAACCCGAAGCCGCATTTTTCGATGATGCTAGCCGCGCATTGTTGTTCGCGACCAACGATTCTGCAATCAGCATCATTCGAGTTCGCGCGTTTGATGTTGCGACGTTCGTTGCGCACGGCGCGGCGCAGATCGGGATTGTCGGTTCGGATGTGATCGACGAATTCGATTATTCGGAGCTTTATGCGCCGGTTGATCTGGGCATCGGCAAATGCCGGATTTCGGTGGCGATGCCCGCAGGTGCATCCGACCCGATGAATGGCGGGCATATCCGCGTGGCGACCAAATATCCAACGACAACAAGTCGTTACTACCAGAATAAGGGCATTCAGGCAGAGTGCGTGAAACTGAACGGGGCGATGGAGCTGGCACCGTCGCTGGGGTTGGCCGGACGGATTGTTGATCTTGTTTCGTCGGGCAAGACGCTGGCAGAAAATGGTTTGGTTGAAACCGACATCATATCGCAGGTATCGGCGCGGCTGATCGTGAACCGCGCGGCATATAAGATGATGAGTGGCGTCGTACCTGTCATGGTCGAACGCTTCCGTCAGTTGGCAAGCACTCATGCAGCGGCTTAACACGTCCACCCCAGATTTTGCGTCGGCATTTAACGCGCTGGTAAACGACCGGCGTGAGGCAGGCGGTGACGTTTCGACGATTGTTGCGCAGACGATAAAACAGGTCCGTGAACGCGGCGATGTAACGTTGGTTGAACTGACCGAGCGGTTTGATGGTTTCGACCTCAATAGTCATGGTTGGCAGATTGATGCGGCGCAGTGCAAGGCTGCGTTTGATGGCCTAAAGCCTGATTTGCGCGATGCACTGAAACTAGCAGCAACCCGCATTCGGGATTACCATAAGGCGCAACTGCCCAAAGACCGAGATTACCGAGACAAACAAGGTGTGCGTTTGGGCGCGCGTTGGAGTGCGGTCGATGCCGCCGGTATTTACGTGCCGGGGGGCAGGGCGTCCTATCCTTCGTCGGTGTTGATGAACGCTATTCCTGCTAAAGTTGCCGGCGTTGAGCGCTTGGTTATGGTCACCCCAACACCGCAGGGTCAGGTCAACGAGACCGTTATGGCCGCTGCGCATTTGGCTGGCGTTGATGAAATCTGGCGCGTCGGTGGCGCGCAAGCGATTGCGGCATTGGCTTACGGTACCGAACGCATCCAGCCCGTCGATGTCATCACCGGCCCAGGCAATGCGTGGGTCGCCGAGGCCAAGCGCCAGCTTTACGGCGTGGTTGGCATCGACATGGTGGCAGGTCCTTCGGAAATTATTGTCGTAGCGGACGCGAAGAACAAGCCCGACTGGATTGCTGCCGATCTGCTGAGTCAGGCCGAGCACGATCCGACTAGCCAGTCTATATTATTTACCGATAACACTGCCTTTGCCGACAAGGTTGCAGCGGCCGTTGAAAAGCAGCTGACGCAGTTGGCGACAGGTGTGGTTGCGGGAACCAGTTGGGCTGATAATGGCGCAATTGTAGTTGTGAATACGCTGGAAGAGGCAATGCCGCTAGTGAACCGCTTGGCGGGTGAGCATGTCGAGTTGGCCGTTGATGACGCCCGTGCCGAAACGCTGTTCGGAATGATCCGGCACGCTGGTTCAGTTTTCTTAGGCAGGATGACGCCCGAAGCGATTGGCGATTACGTCGCTGGACCTAACCATGTATTGCCGACTGGAAGGCGCGCGCGTTTTGCGTCCGGGCTGTCGGTGCTCGATTTCATGAAGCGCACCAGCTTCATTTCGCTTGATAAGACGGCGGTCGAAGCAATTGGCCCGGCGGCGGCGACGCTTGCCGATGCCGAAGGTTTGCCAGCGCACGCGCTGAGCGTGAGGAAACGACTATGAGCAAGCGCCGATCAAAAGCCCGCGCCGCGTCAAGGCTTGCTGCGGTGCAGGCGCTGTACCAGCTGGATATGGAGGAAATCGGCTTGGCGCGGTTGCTCGGCCAGTTCCACGAGCACCGCTTGGGCAAGGAAATCGAGGACGCGCAGCTTATCGACGCCGATATTGATTTTTTTGATGACGTCGTTGTCGGGGTGGATGGCAGGCGTGCGGATATAGACGCGCTGATCGAGGCCAATCTGGGTGAGCAATGGAAGATTGGTCGCCTCGACAAGACGATGTTGCAGATCTTGCGCGCTGGAACCTACGAAATGATCGCGCGCCCCGATGTCGCGACTGGCACCGTCATCAACGAATATATGGACGTCGCACATGCGTTTTTTGACGCCAAGGATGCGAAGTTTGTGAACGCGTTGCTCGATGCGGTAGCGAAGGACAAACGGACCTGACCTCCGAATCCACTTTCATCGGCCTGATGCGCGCCATGGCCACTGACCCCGCGGCGCGCGGGTTGCTTGATGACACGGCGGTTATCGAACTCGGCGAAGAAACACTGATCCTTACCCACGATATGATGGCCGAAGGCGTGCATTGGCTGTCCAGCGCCGACCCTGCCGATGTGGCATGGAAGCTGGTGGCGTCGAACTTGTCCGATCTCGCGGCAAAAGGAGCGAGGCCGCTCGGCGTGCTACTTGGTTTCATGCTCGGCGAGGATGAATGGGACCGGCGTTTTGCGGTCGGCTTGCGAGACGCACTCACTCGGTACGACGTGCCATTACTCGGCGGCGATACCGTTTCTAACCGCGGCGACAAGCGCGCATTGGGACTTACTGCCATCGGTGCCGCCACACATCGTCCGGTGCCATTACGCAGTGGAGCGCAGGCGGGCGATCTGCTTTATGTGACGGGAAATTTGGGCGACGCGTTGGCCGGGTTCGAACTGATCGAGGCCGGGTTTACCGACATCGTCGATTTAGGGTTGGCCTATAACCGCCCCGAACCCCGTTTAGCGGAAGGTCGGGCGCTGGCACCCATCGTTACCGCGATGATGGACATATCGGACGGGCTACTGCTCGACGCCGAACGGATGGCAGCAGCGAGCGGGGTTGCAATTTCGATTGATCTGTCACTCATACCGCTGTCGGCGAGCTACCAAAAACAACGCGGTGAAAGTCTCGATAGCCGGACACAGGCGGCAAGTTGGGGGGATGATTACGAACTGCTGTTTACGGCTACGGCGACCGCAGTGATCCCGGTTAACGCCACTCGGGTAGGTTTGATCGGTGAGGGCGCTGGATTGAGCGTGCACGAAGCGAGTAACCCTGTCGAACTTCCGCCATCGCTTGGCTATCAACACCACTAACCAAAGGCGCTCAAATGCTCACCTTTTGGGGTTGCGCTCCGGTGTAAACCCACCCTATAGGCCAGCGGCTTGCTCGCCATTTCTGGCGGGTGGTTTTGACTGTTTTTAACGAAAACAAACGGGGAAGGGACAGTTCATGTCTTTGTCAATTATCGCCATTTTGTGCGGGCTTGTTGCCGTGCTGTATGGAATTATCACGAGCCGCTCGGTGCTTGCTGCATCGGCTGGTACGCCGCGGATGCAGGAAATTGCCGCCGCTATTCAGGAAGGCGCTGGCGCCTATCTGACCCGCCAATATCGCACCATCGCCATTGTCGGCGTTGTCGTTGCGGTGCTGGTCGGGGTTTTCCTTGGGCCGCTTTCCGCAGTGGGCTTTGTGCTCGGTGCCGTGCTTTCGGGCGCGACCGGCTTTATCGGGATGAACATCTCGGTGCGGGCCAACGTTCGCACTGCGCAGGCGGCTAGCGAGTCCTTGCAAAAGGGCCTGACGATGGCGTTTAATGCAGGTGCGATCACCGGTATGCTCGTCGCTGGCCTTGCACTCCTCGCAATCGCTGGCTTCTTCTATTATCTGACCGAAGTCGCGATGAACTTGCCGAACAGCCGTGCCGTCATCGATGGCCTGCTAGCTCTCGCATTCGGCGCATCGCTGATTTCGATTTTCGCACGCCTTGGCGGCGGTATCTTTACCAAGGCCGCCGACGTCGGTGCTGACCTCGTTGGCAAAGTCGAAGCTAACATCCCCGAGGACGATCCACGCAACCCTGCAACCATTGCCGATAACGTTGGCGACAATGTCGGCGATTGCGCTGGCATGGCTGCCGACTTGTTCGAAACCTATGTTGTGACCATTGGCGCGACGATGGTGTTGCTCGCGTTGTTGATGCCATCGACGATGCCAGCGGCTGAACTGCTCAACCTTATGTCGTTGCCATTGGTAGTCGGCGGAATCTGCATTCTGACGTCGATCCTCGGCACCTTCTTCGTCCGCCTGGGCGGCGGCAAGAACATCATGGGCGCAATGTATAAGGGTTTCCTTGTCACCGCGATCACTTCGATCCCGGCCATTGGTTATGTCACCTACCAGACGCTCGGCGGCGACATGAACGCCGTTGTCAGCTATAGCACTGGCGGTTTCACCGGCTGGACATTGTTCTATTCGATGATGGTCGGTCTGGCCGTCACCGGGCTGCTCGTCTGGATCACCGAATATTATACCGGCACCAATTTCCGTCCCGTGCGTTCGATTGCGAAGGCATCGGAAACCGGCCACGGCACCAACGTTATTCAGGGTCTGGCGATCAGCCTTGAATCAACCGCGTTGCCAACGCTGGTTATCTGCGTCGGCATTATCGTCTCGTTCCAGCTGGCTGGCATCATCGGCATCGCCTTTGCCGCAACCTCTATGCTGGCGCTTGCCGGTATGGTCGTGGCACTTGATGCTTATGGTCCGGTGACCGATAACGCAGGCGGTATTGCCGAAATGGCGGAGATGGACAAATCGGTTCGCGAAAAAACCGATGCGCTCGACGCGGTTGGCAACACCACCAAGGCTGTTACCAAGGGCTATGCTATCGGTTCGGCGGCTTTGGCGGCACTTGTGCTGTTCGGTGCTTACACCGCTGACCTGGCGTTCTATTCGGATAAGCTCGGCCTGACCGAAGGCGTCGATTTCACGCTGATGAACCCGTATGTCATCGTCGGGCTGCTGCTCGGTGCGCTTTTGCCGTATCTCTTCGGAGCGATGGGGATGACTGCGGTTGGCAAGGCAGCCGGTGAAGTGGTGAAGGACGTCCGCGACCAGTTCGCGAGCAACCCCGGCATCATGGACGGCACATCGAAGCCCGATTATGCCCGCACCGTTGACCTTGTGACCAAGGCAGCGATCCGCGAGATGATTATTCCGTCGTTGCTGCCCGTTCTGGCACCAATCGCGGTGTATTTCATCATCAGCTGGGTCGCTGGCTCTGCACAAGGCTTTGCGGCCTTGGGTGCGCTCCTGCTGGGCGTCATCGTTGGCGGCTTGTTCGTTGCTATCTCGATGACCTCGGGCGGCGGCGCTTGGGATAATGCCAAGAAATACATCGAAGACGGTAACCACGGCGGCAAGGGCAGCGAAGCCCATAAGGCAGCCGTGACCGGCGACACTGTGGGTGATCCATATAAGGACACCGCAGGTCCAGCGGTCAACCCGATGATCAAGATCACCAACATCGTGGCGCTCTTGCTCTTGGCGGCGTTGGCGCACGGCATGTAAGCCGTTCGCTGATCTAAAAGTTCAAACCCCGCCGGAAGCGATTCCGGCGGGGTTTTTGTTGGCTCTGACAATGCAGTTCGTCGAAAATACCCGTTTCCATCAAACACCTGTATTGCGTTGCTTAAGTGGGGATATATAGTCGACATGCTAATTTTTGCTGGGGAGCAGGTTTGATGAAAAATATCATGTACAAAGGTGGTGGTCGAGCATTCGGACCACATCCAAGAGATTATACGCAGAAGCTCAACAAAAAAGTAAAGGAATTGGCTCGTAAATCTGCGCTTTCCCAGAAAGCTGCAAATGATGGTATTCTCATCATTGAAGATTTAAAAATGGACGTTCCGAAAACAAGTGAGTTTGCGGGTATTTTGAAAAGTTTGAAAAT
>JANLRW010000101.1:0-2301 GCA_031361925.1 Sphingomonadales bacterium | reverse complement strand
TCGGGCAGCAGGTCGTAATCGCGTTGGTCTTTGTAGGACAATTTAACTGGTCGAGCCGGGGCCTTGGGTGTTTCGGGATTTCTGCAAAGCACAGTCAACTTAGTTTCGTTACTGCGGGTTTGCGGTGTATTAGGCTGATCGCGTTTTGCCTCCCAGTCGGCATAGCCACCAGCGATGATATCGACCTTACCAGAACCGTCGAGACCCAGCGTCAATGTCACCGTCCGGTCAAGAAAATCGCGGTCATGGCTGACGATCAGCACGGTGCCATCATAGTCGGCGATGACCTCTTGCAACAAATCGAGTGTTTCAAGGTCAAGATCATTGGTCGGCTCGTCGAGCACCAGCAAATTTGCCTCACGCGCAAACTCGCGCGCCAGCAATATCCGCGATTGTTCGCCACCGGACAATGTCCCGATCCGCGCCTCGATGAATTCAGGGTTGAACAGGAATTCTTTGAGATAACCCTGCACATGCTTTTTGACGCCGCGCACCATGATCCAGTCGCTGCCATCGGCGAGCACATCGCGGACTTTTTTTTCAGGCGACAGCAATTTGCGCTGCTGGTCTATGACAATACCGGTCAGCGTCTTGGCCAGCGTGATCTTACCAACGTCTGGCGCGAGTTCGCCGGTCAGCATCCGGATCAATGTGGTCTTGCCGGTGCCATTCGCGCCAACGATACCGATCCGGTCGCCGCGTTGTATGCGCAAGGTGAAATCTTTAATGATCGTTCGTTCGCCAAATGCCTTCTGCACATTTTCGGCGTTAATAACGGTCTTTGTTTTGCTGTCATCGTTCGATGCAGCGAGCTTGGCCGTCCCCTGCGGCCCGATCATCGCAGCCCGCGCCGCGCGCATTTCCCACAGTTTTGCCAGCCGCCCCTGATTGCGCTTGCGCCGCGCGGTGACGCCGCGCTCCAGCCAGTGCGCCTCGATCTTCAGCTTGGCGTCCATCCGGTCGGCATTGCGCGCATCCTCGGCATAGACTCGCTCGGTCCACGCATCGTAACCGCCAAAGCCAATTTCGCTACGCCGCAAGAGCCCGCGGTCGAGCCAAAACGTCTGTTTGGTCAACCGCGTCAGAAAAGTCCGGTCATGGCTGATAACCATGAATGCACCCTTGTATCTCGTCAGCCATTCTTCGAGCCATTCGATCGCTGCCAAATCGAGATGGTTGGTCGGCTCGTCGAGCAACAGCAAATCAGGCTTGCTCGCCAGCGCCCGGCAGATAGCAGCGCGGCGGCGTTCGCCTCCGGACGCTGTCGCTGCCTCGCGACCGAGATCGATCCCCAGCTGATCGGCAATCGCGCTCACTTCATGCTCGGCAGGCCCGGCGTCGCCGTGGACGGCGTAGTCGAGCAATGTTGTGAACGGCCCGAAATCGGGGTCTTGCTCCAGCATCACGATATTGGTGCCGGGCACCACGACGCGCTTGCCTTTATCGGCCTCGACAGCGCCGGACACGAGCTTCATCAGCGTTGTCTTGCCAGCCCCATTACGCCCGATCAGCGCTAACCGGTCGCGCGCGCCGATGAACAGGTCGATATCCTGAAACAACCATCCGCCCCCCTGTTGAAGCGCGAGTTTTTCATAAGCAAAGATCGGTGGTTGCGACATGGTGTGGGGCGGATAGGGGGCAGCGGCGTGAAGGGCAAGGGGGTTGACCGGAATCGCCCCATCGGCAAAGCAGCCCTCATGCGCACTATTTATCTGAACAGCCAATATATGCCAGAAAGCGAAGGCAAGGTCTCCGTGTTTGATCGCGGCTTCCTGTTTTCGGACTCGGTGTATGAGGTCGTGTCGGTGCTTGATGGCAAGCTCGTCGATTTTGATGGCCATGTCCGCCGCCTCGCCCGCTCGCTGGGTGAACTGGGCATCAATGGCGCGCCAGAGGCGGACTCATGGCTGTCAATCTGCCGCGAACTGGTGACTCGTAACAAAATCAACGAGGGCATGATTTACTGGCAAGTCACCCGCGGCGCGCCCGCTGACCGCGACTTCGTCTTTCCGTCCGCTGATACAACGCCGACGATATTGGCCTTCACCCAAAGCCGCCCGCTGGTCGATACGCCGACCGCCAAGACTGGCATTAAAATCATTACGCTACCCGATCTGCGCTGGGGCAGAGCTGACATCAAGACCACGCAGTTACTGTACGCGTCGCTCATGAAGAACGAGGCCATTGCCCAAGGTGCCGACGATGCGTGGATGACACGCGATGGTTTTGTCACCGAAGGCACCGCTCAAAACGCGCATATCGTGAGCAAAGACGGCAGCCTCGTCACCCACCCGCTAACCC
>JANLRW010000058.1:0-7314 GCA_031361925.1 Sphingomonadales bacterium | reverse complement strand
ATGGGCGACCACCGCACCTACGACAATGTCTGCGCGTTGCGGGCGGTGACCAGCACCGACGGCATGACGGCGGACATCTACCCCTTCGATAGCGCATTTTTGAGCCGGGTTTCGACGCGGATCATCAACGAAGTGAAGGGGATTAACCGCGTGGTGTATGATTATACGAGCAAGCCGCCGGGGACGATTGAATGGGAGTGAAAAGCGATTATTGACATTATTTTGTCAAAAAGCTAATTTTACACAGATTGGAGTTGCCCTGTGATTTATCGGCTTGAAATCGAAAACTTTCGATCTGTTCGAGAAAAACAGATCCTTGACCTATCAATTTCGGGAAAGGTCGACGACGTAGATAAACGCTTTGCACCTATTTGCCAAGGTTCAGCGCGTCGTGTTCCCAAGGTTGTTGCACTTTTTGGAGCAAACGCGTCAGGCAAGACTACCATACTGAAATGCTTAAATTTCCTATTCCGCTTTCTTGGCGGGGACGAACAACACGTCATGACGCCTGAGCAACTTGGGCTTTGGCCGTTTGCAAGTAAAGACACCTTTTCTAAGCCGATTTCGTTTGCGTTTGAATGCTCCGGCTTGCTTGAAACGATGGCCGATGAGGCCGGAAATATATTAAATTCGCCGCGAGAAGCTGTATATCGATATGAGCTAGAGTTTCGACCGACTGGTGCGATGACCTATGTGGTAAATTCAGAAGCACTACGGTTCAAGCCAGCCGACACCGGAAAGTGGCAGCGATTATTTGAAAGGAATGCGGAAGGCAAAGTCAAAGGCGCAACTGACTCTAATCGTAGTTTTTCGATATCCGGTTTTAACGACATTCTTAATAAGCTTCCAACCAATGAGTCACTAATCCCCACGCTAAGTCGTTTTCAACATCCCATATCAGGCCAAATCAGCTTGGCTGCACGGTTAGTAACGTCAAACTTAAACACTGGTCGAAATCAGGATGAGCGAGAAGGCGTGAAGCAGTTTATGCTGAGCTATCCCGAAACCTTGGAAGCATTAAATCGAGAAATCCGCCGTATTGACGTCGGTATCGATGCTATCGAACTTGCAAGGAGCGAGGATGGCATCGATTTTCTCTTTCGGCATAGCGGCGTCGAGTTGCCCCTCCGTTGGACAGCCGAAAGTCATGGCACTCGATCATTTATTCAAATGTATCCTTTGATGGAGATCGCGCTTCAATCCGGAAGTATGGCGATAATGGATGAAATGGACGATCAGATCCATGCACTCATTCTACCCGAAATTGTTAGCTGGTTTTACGAAGCGAACGACCGAAATCGCAATGACGCGCAGCTATGGTTCAGTTGTCATGCCGCATCACTTCTAGAAAACTTAGCAAAAGAAGAAGTGGTCTTGTGCGAAAAAGGAAGTGACGGCGCCACAGAAATATTCAGCCTGATGGATGTCGAACGAGTAAGGCGTAGCGATAACCTCTACCGGAAATACCTCAGCGGCGTGTACGGCGGCGTCCCTAACATAGGATGAGACGCGCCCGTCATCTCAGGCCGCAACGCAGGCGCATTTTTGTTGGATGTGAGGGGCTGTCTGAAGTCGGATATATATCTCTGGTTCGGCAATTCGCTGAGCAGCGAAATTTACCAATACATATCGAAATCGTAAATTTGGCTCCGGCTGGTGACCCGCTCAGCCGAGTTGAACAAGCCATCAAACGCATCGCAAAGCTTGAACGAAACCGTGAAAAATTTTCTTGCTGCTATCTAATCCTCGATGATGATCAAATTGCTCAACAACCAGCGCGCGCTGAAACTGCTATCGGATTAGCTGGGCAGCATTGCTTGTCGCTCATATGGCAAACTCCGTGCCATGAAGCTTTGTTGTTGAGGCATTTTGACGGCCATGCAAATGACAGGCCACCAACAACGGCGCTTTCAGGTCAGCAATTGCACGCCGTTTGGCCCGAATATGGAAAAGGCATGGACAGACAACATTTGGGTCATAAACTTGATATGCCCAGCGTCATACGTGCCTCCGGTGTTGAGGCTCGCCTAGCAGGATTTTTGAATGATATAGGCCTACTTGAATGACCGAAATCCAAACCCAAATCTCCGGCGGATGCCAGTGCGGTGCCGTCCGTTATCACGCGAGCGCCGTCACCGACACCTCGCATATCTGCCATTGCCGGATGTGCCAGAAGGCGACCGGGAATTTCTTTGCGGCTTTGTTCGGCGTGCCGAAGGATGCGTTGACCTGGACGCGGGGTGAGCCTGCGATATTCATGAGTTCGCAGCATGTGGCGCGCGGGTTTTGTGCGCATTGCGGCACGCCGTTATTCTATGAATATCTGCTCGGCGATGATCTGGCGCTGACCACCGGGTCGCTCGACGATCCCGCGCAGTTTCCGCCGAAAGACCAATTCGGGCTGGAGGCGGCCATGCCGTGGTTCAGCGACATACCGGCGGTGCATAAGGCAGGTGCGACCGAGGAGACGATGGCTGAATTTGTCGTCGGCATTCGCGCGAGCAACCACCAGCATCCTGACCATGATACCGATGATTGGCCGCTGTGATGACGACGGCCACCGCCCTTACCCCAAGCCAGATAAGCGAGATCATCGAAATGGCACTATCCGACCATATCGCTTTCAGCACGATTTCGGCGCAGCATAATGTTACACCCGACCAGATCAAGGCGATCATGCGCCGCCAACTAAAACCCGGTAGTTACAAAGCATGGCGCAAAAGGGTGCGCGAATTTGGTGACCGGCGGGAGCATTATAAATGACGCCGACCGCGAAAATCCTGCTGCTTGGTTCGGGCGAGCTTGGACGCGAGTTCGTGATCGCGGCAAAGCGGCTGGGTTGCCATGTCGTCGCTTGTGACAGCTATGCGAATGCTCCCGGGATGCAGGTGGCGGACCAGGCAGAGGTATTTTCGATGCTCGACGGCGCGGCACTCGGTGCGGCTATCGAGAAGCACCAACCCGATTATATCGTCCCCGAAATCGAGGCGATCCGCACCGAGATACTGGCCGATTACGAGGCGAAGGGCTTTACCGTCGTGCCGTCCGCCCGCGCCGCGCAGCTGACCATGAACCGCGACGCCATTCGCGACATGGCAGCCAAGGAATTGGGCCTTGTTACCTCGCGCTACCTTTATGCCGAGAGCCGCGAGGAGCTGCACTTGGCAGTGGCAACGCTGGGCCTGCCGTTGGTAGTCAAACCGGTGATGTCGTCGTCGGGCAAGGGCCAGAGCACGATGCGGACCGATGCTGATATCGACGCGTCATGGGACTATGCTGCGGCAGGAATGCGCGGCGACCGGCTGCGCGTAATTGCCGAGCAATTTATCGACTTCGATTATGAAATCACGCTGTTGACCATTCGTGCGCGTGACAAAGTTCATTTCTGCCCGCCCATCGGCCACCGGCAGGAACGCGGCGATTACCGCGAGAGCTGGCAACCGGCGGCGATGTCGGCGGCGGCGCTTAAATCGGCGCAGGATATGGCCGCCAAGGTAGTCGATGCGCTCGGCGGATACGGCCTGTTCGGCGTCGAGTTTTTCGTCAAGGGCGACGCGGTAATCTTCTCCGAACTCTCACCCCGCCCCCACGATACTGGCATGGTGACGTTGGTGTCGCAGACCCTCAACGAATTCGACCTCCACGCCCGTGCCATTCTCGGCCTACCGATTCCCGACATCGCATTGCTGGGTGCGTCGGCCAGCGCCGTCGTCCTCGCCGACCGCGATGCGGACGACTTCAGCATAACCGGTCTTGCCGACGCGCTCGCGCTCGCCACCCAGAACGCCCACGTCGATGCGCGCATTTTTGGCAAGCCCATCACCCGCCCCTATCGCCGGATGGCGGTCGCTTTGGCGCGGACCGATGACGGCGACACCGATGCCGCGCGCCGGGCCGCATCCGCCGCTGCCGCGCTGATTAAAATTCGCTATGGCGACGCGCCCTGATGCGATAGCGGGAGCGCAACAAAAATCTTTAGGAGCCTCCAATGACCAATATCCCCACCACCGGCCTGCAACTTGTCTCCCTGCTCAAATCGTCGGGCGAGCTTGAAGTGTCGCTGATCGATGTGCCGGTGCCAGAGCCCAAGGAAAACGAGGTTCTGGTCCGCATCGACGCAACGCCAATCAACCCGTCGGACCTTGGCCTACTGTTTGGGCCAGCCGATATTGCCGGTGCCAAATTATCCGGCACGCCTGACAGGCCCGTTCTAACGGCGCAAATGCCCGAGGCGGTGATGCGCGCGATGGCGGCACGCCTTGACCAGCCGATGCCGGTGGGTAACGAGGCGGGCGGCGTTGTCGTCGCGGCAGGGCCTTCGCCCGAAGCACAGGCTTTGCTGGGCAAGACCGTCGGCATCATCGGCGGAGCAATGTATGCGCAATATCGCTGCGTGCGCGTCGCCGATTGTATGGTTTTGGCCGATGGCACCACTGCTGCCGAAGGTGCATCCTGCTTTGTCAATCCGCTCACCGCGCTTGCCATGACCGAAGTGATGAAGCGCGAGAACCACACCGGCCTGATCCACACTGCCGCCGCGTCCAACCTCGGCCAGATGTTGCAGAAGATTTGCCTGAAAGACGGCATTCCTCTGGTCAATATCGTCCGCAGCGAAGCGCAGGCCGAATTGCTGCGCGGCATCGGTGCCACTTATGTCTGCGATTCGACCGCGCCCGATTTCCTCGACAATCTGACGGCGGCTTTGGTCGAAACCGGCGCAACCATCGCCTTCGATGCTATCGGGGGTGGCAAACTTGCCGGACAGATATTGACCTGTATCGAGGCGGCTGCGGTCAAACGGATGAAGGAATATAGCCGCTACGGGTCGGATACCTTCAAGCAGGTTTACATCTACGGCGCACTCGACATGGGGCCGACGACACTGACCCGCAATTTCGGTTTTTCATGGGCGGTGAGCGGCTTCCTGCTGACGCCGTTCCTGATGCAGATCGGTGCGGAAGGTAACCAGCGGCTGCGCGCACGCGTAGTTGCGGAGCTGAAAACGACCTTTGCCAGCCATTATACCAGCGAAGTGTCGCTGGCAGAAATGCTCCGCCCCGATATCGCCGCCGTCTATAACAAACGCGCCACGGGTGAGAAATTCTTGGTCTGTCCGAACAAGGCGCATTGATATTTTGTATTCCTTACGTTATGTAAGGATTCTAGGAGACTATCATGGCGACGGCAACGCTCACTTCGAAAGGCCAGATCACGATCCCTGCGGAAACCCGCAAGCGCCTCCGGCTGGTTCCAGGTAGCAAGGTTGATTTTGTCCAGAACGAAGCGGGAGAAACGGTGTTGCGGACAAAGACCGGAGATATTCGGGCGCTTAGGGGTATCTTGAAATATGACGGCCCGCCAGTCTCCATTGAAGAAATGAATGAGGCAATTGGTCGAGCAGTTGTCGAGAGTTTCAAGCGTTCAATTTTGTGATTGCCGTTGATACCAATGTGATTTTGCGCTTTCTGGTGCAAGATGACCCTAAACAGGCGGCAATCGCAAATCACTTTTTGGAAAATGTCCTCACTCCAGAAAAGCCGGGGTTCGTGACTATTGTTGCGGTGCTCGAACTTGATTGGGTCTTGCGTTCACAATATCTCTTCACAGCGGAAATTGTGGTCGCAACTTTAGGGCAGTTAATGGCATCTCCAAATCTGGTTTTTGAACAATCGAGTATTTTAAAGTCCGCATTAGCTTTCAAGCATGGCGACCTAGCCGACAATATTTTGCATGGTGCGGGACAGGCTCGTGGTTGCGCGAACACTGTCACGTTCGATAAGAAATTTGCCCGCCTCCCGGGCGTGGAGCTTTTGAAATGACCATCACTCTCTACGGCATCCCCAATTGCGATACCGTCAAGAAGGCGCGGGGCTATTTCGATGGTCGGGGCATCGCTTACACCTTCCATGATTATAAAAAGGCAGGCGTCGAAGCGGCGGACCTAAAGCGTTGGGCCAAGCAAGTTGGTTGGGAGGTTCTGCTCAACAAGGCGGGAACAACCTTCAAGAAACTGCCCGATGCCGACAAGACAGGCATCGACGAGGCGAAAGCGATTGCGCTGATGCTGGCCAATCCGTCGATGATCAAACGCCCGGTGGTTGAAGGCGGCAAGACTTTGCTCGTCGGCTTCAAACCGGAAATCTATGATGCAGCTGAATTTTAAACACAGGAACCAGAAATGACTACCGCACGTTGGAATGGAACCGTTATCGCGCAATCGGACGACACCGTCGTCGTCGAGGGCAATCATTACTTTCCGCGTGATGCGGTGGGTGCCGATTATTTGCAAGGCAGCGACACCACGTCGGTCTGCGGATGGAAAGGCACGGCGAAATATCATTCGGTCGTTGTCGACGGCAAAACCAACAAAGATGCCGCTTGGTATTATCCAGAGCCGAAATCAGCCGCGAGCAACATAACCGACCGGATCGCATTCTGGAAAGGCGTCGAGGTTGGCTAATGCGGCGCCAAAGCGGCTGTCATCAGTCTGACATAGCCTTACGCAATGTTCGCATGATGAAAATATTGCCATTGTTGTTGATCGCGGCCCTGCTCACCGCCTGCTCCGCATCGGAAAGCCAAGCCATGGAAAAACCCCTCGACGGCAAAGCCATTGTGATCGCGCATCGCGGGGCATCGGGTGAGCGTCCTGAACACACCATCGCCGCCTACACACTCGCCATCGAGCAGGGTGCCGATTTTATCGAACCCGATCTGGTGCTCACGAAAGATGGCGTTCTGGTGGCGCGGCACGAGAACGAGATTTCCGAGACAACCGATGTCGCGGCCAAGCCCGAATTCGCCGACCGCAAGGCGACAAAGACCATCGACGGCCAGCAAATGACCGGCTGGTTCACCGAAGATTTCACGCTGGCCGAGCTGAAGACACTGCGCGCCAAAGAACGCCTGCCGCAACTGCGCAAAGCCAACATGGCCTATGACGGGAAGTTCGAAATTCCGACGTTCGAGGAAATATTGGCGCTGGCGAAGGCGCGCGGTGTTGGCGTCTATCCCGAAACCAAACACCCAAGCTATTTTGCCTCCATCAGCCTGCCGCACGAAGCGCCTTTACTCGCGCTGCTGACCAAATATGGCCACACCGAAAAGACAGCGCCGGTATTTATCCAATCATTCGAAGTCGGCAATCTGCAGGCACTTCGCGCCAAAACCAAGTTGCGGCTAATTCAGTTGATGGACGAAAAAGGCAGTCCCGCCGACCGTCCAGACCTGACATATCCCGCGATGGCAACGCCCGCAGGCCTCAAAGCTGTTTCGGCTTATGCCAACGGTATTGGCCCCAATAAGGCGCTGGTC
>JANLRW010000052.1:0-3886 GCA_031361925.1 Sphingomonadales bacterium | reverse complement strand
TGTAGAATTCGACCATATAACTGTCGGTCACGGTCACGCTGCCGCCCTTGGTCACGCGGCCAACATCGTTGCGGCCAAGGTCGAGCAGCATCAGATGTTCGGCGCGTTCCTTGGGGTCAGCGAGGAGCGAGGCGCGGTTTTCGGCGTCTTCGATACTGTTTTTGCCGCGCGGGCGGGTGCCTGCGATGGGGCGTATGGTGACTTCACCGCCGCGTGCACGGACGAGGATTTCGGGGCTTGAGCCGACGATGGCGAAATCGGGCAGATCGAGAAAATAGAGAAAAGGCGACGGGTTGATGCGGCGCAGCGCGCGGTAGAGATTGACCGGCGGCAGCGCGAAAGGCGTTGTGAAGCGCTGCGCAAGCACGACCTGGAAAATGTCGCCCGCCGCGATGTAATCCTTCGCGCGAAGCACCATATGGTGATATTGCGCGGAAGTCAGAACAGGGCGAAGTTCAACATCGGCGGCGGCACTAGCCGTTTGGTTTGCCACAGCTTTATCCACAGACTTATCCAGAAGTCTCTCCGCCTCGTCGAGCCGCTCGTTCGCCGCTTCGACAGCCTTCGTATCCTCGGCTCCGCTCCACACCGGCGCGACAAGAAACATCTCGTCCTTCAGCCGGTCGAACACTAAAATAACCGTTGGGCGCACAAACAACATGTCGGGAAGTTCGAGTTCCGATCGCGGCGCGCGGTGGAGCTTTTCAACAAGGCCGATGGTGTCATAGCCGAAATAACCGACAAGGCAGGCCAATGCCGGCGGCAGTTCCTCGGGCACGTCCATCTGGCATTGAGCCGCAAGCGCGCGCAAAGCGTCCAGTGTCGGCAGCGCGTCTGGTTCAAAAGCCTCGCGATCAGTCAGCCAATGCCGATTAATCTCCGCCTTCTCGCCAGCAGCGCGAAACACAAGGTCAGGCGCAATGCCGATAAGGCTATGCCGTCCGCGCGTTTCGCCGCCTTCGACCGATTCCAAGATGAAATCGCCGCGTTCGGGCTCAAACAATTTGAGCGCCGCCGACACCGGCGTTTCGGTGTCCGCAATTCGTTTGCGCCAAACCAGTATAGGTTTAGTTGCCGTCACGGTTGGTCAGGCGGGTGCGCAGTTCCTTGATGCCGTCCTCGTTCTTTTCGACGCCGACATCCTTTGCCGCGGCGGCAATCAGTTGTGCCGCGTATTCCTGCTGCAGCAGCCCCGACATTTCTGCCTTACGCGCCTTTAGCATATCGCTATTTCCGCTGGCGTCTCCCTTGACTATCTCGGTCAGGTGAACGACGAACCAGCCCTGATTTTGCGGAGCTTGCAGCATTTTTGCCGTGCCCTTTTTCATCGCGAACATCAGTGACAGCGGTGGCGAGATAGGCTGCCCTTCGCGGCTCAGTTCGGCCCGGGTACCGGACAGCGATTGAACCGGCGGCACCTTAATACCCAGAACGGCCAGCGCTTGCGCGATCGGCTTGCCGCCATCAATGGCTTTACGGACTTGATCGGCAGCCGCCCGAGCCTTTTTAGCGCCCTCGGCGAGCGCCCATTGTTGCTGAACAATCGGGCGCACGGCAGCAAGTGGCGGGGGGGCGGCTTCCTCAAAATCGGCAATCGCGATCATTGCAAAGCGTTTTCCCGGCTCGATTTCGATCAGCTGTGCGTCGCCGTCTTTTTCCATCTGGAACGCGGCGGGCAGAATGACCTTCATCTCAGGGATGGGCTGATAAGCAGGATTAGCCGTATTTTGACCGTTGGCGAGGAGTTTTGGTGAGTTCTCCACGGTAAGCCCGTTGGCTTTTGCAACATCGGCAATGCTTGCGCCGTCGGCGAAGCTGTCTTCCATCTCCGCAGTCAAATCGGCCAGCATTTCTTCGCGCCGCGTCGCCGTCAGCGCCGCTTCGATCTCGCTGCGAACCGCGGCAAGCGATCTGGCACCAACCTGCTTGATGCCGTCGATGCGCACCACAAACCACCCCAGCTTTCCGCGGGCAGGTGTGGCTAGTTTTCCTTGTCCTGCTGCGAACACTGCATCGGCCACCGCGGTCGAACCGGAGGAGATCAACGAGGCGCGCGTGGCGCCCGAGGTAGTCGTAACCGACACGCCAAGCTCGCTGGCCACAGTGGCTAAAGACTGCCCGCCAGTGACCTTTGCCGCCACCGCTTTGGCCGCTGTTTCGGTGGGCACAATTATTTGGCTGATGTCGCGCGTTTCTGACGCAGCATATCGGGCGGCATTCGCCTTATAATAAGCCGCTATGTCGGATTCGCTAGGCTTTGCTTTGGCGGCAACCACGTTAGCGTCGAACAACGCGTAGCTAATCGCGCGTTTTTCCGGGATCGTGAACTTTGCCGCATTGGTGCGATAATATTGCGCCAGCACCGCTTCGCTTGGCGGCTGTGCCGGAAAATATGCTGACGAGGGAATAACCGCAACTTGCCCGTTGCGCTTTTCAAGTAGCAATGAGGCGTATGGCAATACCATGCTGTCGGGCGCAGCAGGGCCGCTCGCTGCAGTCGGAAGAAGTTGCTGTGCAAACAGGTTCTGCGTCAAATCATCACGCACCATCTTTTCAGACAATCCGAGATTTTGCAAAAACGCTTGAAACGCATCCTCGCTATATTTGCCGTCAATGCCCTTTGCGCCGGGAATTTTGAGAATTTCGGAATCGACCAAGCGCTTGCTAACAGCGACGCCGTACCGGTCCCCAAATACCGCAAGGGCGTAGCGGTTAATCAGCTGCTCCAAAGTCGAATCTAAACCGCCACCATCGACAAACCGAGCCATGTCAAGCGTCGGATTTTCCTGCCGCTCGGCCTTCAGACGGTTGTCGAGCGCGTCGTTCAACTCGCCGAGCGCAATCTTGCGGTTACCGACGCTTGCAACGTTGCCGCCGCTTAGGCCGCCAAAGCTGTTCGAGCCGGTAACATCTCCCAATGCGAAGGCAACCGCGATCATGGCGATAAAGCCAAGCGCTAGAACCGCCCCCCAACGTGAATTAATGATCGAGCGGATGAAGGTAAGCATGGAAGGGTTAAGTCCTGTATGAAGCATTCGGTATCGGCGTGGCAGCCGCTTTAGGCGGCAAGGTTCGAGCAATCAAGCATGGTTGCATTTCATCACTGATCGCGGGCATGAGGGCATCGAGATTCATGGCTGGGGGCAGAAAATGCGCAAGTTAATCGTCGGTAATTGGAAAATGAACGGCGTGTCTTCGGACTTGGACGAAATCGGCCTTATTGCCAAATCGGCCGGTCGGTTTCTTGACGTCGACAGCGGCATATGCGTTCCTGCCACGCTTATCGAACGAGCTGCGGCTATGTTTCCAGGTTTCGGTATTGGCGGTCAAGATTGCCATATGGATGCATCGGGCGCGCATACGGGTTGTGTGTCCGCTACAATGTTGGTTGACGCGGGGGCAATGATGACAATTGTAGGCCATAGCGAACGACGTGCTGCTCAGCATGAGAGCGATGCCGATGTCCGGTCGAAGGCGTCGGCTGCCAAGCAGGCGGGTCTGCGCGTCATCCTCTGCGTGGGCGAGACGTTGACAGAGCGCGACGCAGGGCAGGCGACGCAAGTTGTTTTGGGTCAGCTTGAAGGGTCGCTGCCGGATGACAGCGATGGTCGTTGGCTAAGCGTCGCCTACGAGCCTGTCTGGGCCATCGGCACAGGCCGTGTTCCCGAAGGCCGCGATGTGGCAGAAATGCACGAAGCTATCCGCGATCAGCTTTGCGCACGCTTTGGCGACGCAGGTCAGGGCGTCCGCATCTTATATGGCGGCTCGATGAATGGCGACAACGCTGCGATGCTTTTAGCGATTGCCAATGTGGACGGCGGATTGATTGGCGGAGCAAGCTTAACCGCAGCGAAGTTTGAACCGATACTGGCCGCCGCCGAATAGC
>JANLRW010000040.1:0-4989 GCA_031361925.1 Sphingomonadales bacterium | reverse complement strand
GACCAGCGCGCGGACCTTGCCACTTTGCGAACCGACGACGAAGATGTCACCGCGTTTCAAAGTGCCGCGCTTGACCAATACGGTAGCGACTGCACCGCGTCCCTTATCCAGCTGTGCCTCGACCACAATGGCTTCTGCGGCGCGGTCAGGGTTGGATTTTAGTTCCATGACCTCGGCTTGCAGCGCTAACTTGTCCAGCAAGGTATCTAAGCCGGTTTTCTTCAACGCAGAAACTTCAACGTCCTGCACGTCTCCGCCCATTGCCTCGACAATGACTTCATGTTCCAGCAAGCGTTCACGCACTTTTTGCGCGTTTGCACCGTCCTTATCCATCTTGTTGATCGCCACGATCATTGGAACGCCAGCAGCTTTCGAGTGCTTTATCGCCTCAATTGTCTGCGGCATCAGCCCGTCATCGGCGGCAACGACCAAAATCACGATATCGGTCACGGAAGCACCGCGCTGGCGCATTTGGGTAAAGGCTTCGTGGCCCGGCGTATCAAGGAAGGTAATTAGCGAACCATCCTTTGCCTTCACCTGGTAAGCGCCAATATGCTGAGTAATTCCACCTGCTTCGCCTGATACCACATTCGCACCGCGCAGCGCGTCGAGCAGCGAAGTTTTGCCATGGTCGACGTGGCCCATTACGGTCACAACCGGCGGACGCGCTTTCAGTGTCGCATCATCATCGACATCGTCGTCATGCGCGATATCGACATCGGAATCAGATACGCGGATGATGTTGTGGCCGAATTCTTCGATCACCAACTCAGCAGTATCCTGATCGACGCTATCCGTGCTCGCAACCGGCGAACCTAGGCGGAACAACGCTTTGACCAAATCGGAGGTCTTTTCCGCCATACGGTTGGCGAGTTCGGCAACGGTGATCGTTTCGGGAACGATGACATCGCGCGCCTGCTTCGGCTGGACTTCGCGCCTGCCCCCGTGCGAGCGTTTTTCCTTTTCACGGGCACGTTTCAATGCAGCCAGCGAACGCGCGCGCGCACCTTCGTCGCCTTCCAGCGCACGGGTAACCGTCAGCTTGCCAGCCTGACGACGATCATCGGTGCGGTCGCGGGTCGGACGATGCGGAGCCTTTTTGGCTTCTTCACGTTCGCGCTCTGGACGCTTGGGTGCTTCAACCGGCGTAAAGCGGCGCGGGGCAGGCGCGGCGCCATCGGTGTTTTCGGCTTCGATTACCGGGACATCTTCAACCGGAGCGGGTGCCGCCGGGGCGTCAGCAACGGGTTCATCTGCCTTGGCCTCGGCACGGTTTTTCGCAGCTTCGGCGGTTTTGGCGCGTTGCTCAACTTCACGGCGGCTACTCTCTTCGAGCACAGCAAGCCGAGCCTCTTCGGCTTCGCGAAGCAACTTGGCCTGGCGTTCCTGGCGCGACAGCAATTCATTACCAGACGGGCGGGGTGCAGCCGCTGATACTGGCGCAGCTGCTGGTGGCGTTGGCGGCGGGGGGGCCGCAACGACAACCTCTGGCTCGGCAACAAAGCCCGGTTTACCCACCAGCTTCTTGCGTTTGACTTCGACCACAACCTTGTTCGTCCGGCCGTGGCTAAAGGTCTGTTTGACTTCGCCGGATTCAACCGAGCGGCTCAAAGTGAGCGGCTTGCGCGTCAACATCGGCTTATTTTCGTTTTCGTCACTCATTGAAACAGAACCCGTCCTTACTCATCACTTACAGGGGACCCAGTATTCTCGCCCTGTTCCGCAACCGTTTCAGTTCCGGAATTTTGGGGCGCATTACTGCATCCGTTAAAATTTAGCCAGCGTCCAAGATGATGCATCACCCGTTCCGCTGCCTTTTTGTCGGTCAGCGCAACATGGACAGCATTTTGCCGCCCGAGCGCCGCTGAAATCATGTCGCGGTCGACGGGCAGCTTGATACCCGCCTTGCCCGAACCCTCTTCATCCTCGCCGACACGCCATGACTGATCGCGTTTGCCCGAACCGTCGGCGCTGGCGTCTGAGGCATGGAGCAACAAAGCCACCTGCCCCGAACGCGCGGCGGCGTCGATTTTCTCTGCGCCCAAGATAAGATTGCCCGACCGCGCTTCCAACCCCAACCGGTCGAGAAACGCTTTTTCAAGAGCGGTTGAAATCCGGCCCGCCACATCGTCGAGCAATTGGACCTGATCGACTTTGAACGCGCGTTTCAAAACACCGGCGAGCTTGCCTTTAGCTTGCGCCTTTGCAAGTTCGTCCGCAGTCACACCAATCCATGCACCGCGCCCCGGAGCTTTTCCGTGGATATCGGGCGCGACGATATTGTCGGGGCCGAGCGCAAGCCGGATGAGCCCAGACGCGTTTTCACGCTCGCCGCTCAACACACACCTACGCTCCGGCCCGGATTTCTCCGGACGTGCTGGCCTTACAGGGCGATTTTGCTTCTCATTCTGAGGGGTCCGCGGCAATGGCGTCCTCCTCTTCAATACCCGGTGCGGATACGCTGTCTTCGTCTTCAAACCAATGCGCACGGGCAGCCATGATGATCTCGTTACCCTGTTCTTCGTTCAGCCCGAACACCGCCAAGATCCCGGCCTTTTCCTCAGAACGATTGCGGCGAACTTCGCGGTCGCTTTGGTTATTGCGCTCGTTACGGCGCGGTTCGCGTGCCTTCTGGATCAGCTCGTCGGTGGCAAGGTCAGCCAGATCGTCGAGCGTTTTGATGTTTGCTTTGCCCAGAACAACCAGCATCGCTTCGGTCAGGATCGGCAGTTCGGCCAATGCGTCTTCGACACCAAGCTCGCGGCGTTCGGCACGGTTCGCTTCCTCGCGGCGGTCAAGCGCTTCTTGCGCACGGCTTTGCAGTTCGGATGCCAAGTCTTCGTCGAAGCCTTCGATAACAGCGATTTCCGACGGATCGACATAAGCGACTTCTTCGAGTTCGCCAAAACCTTCGGCAACCAGCAATTGGGCCAGCGTTTCGTCGACGTCGAGTTCCTTCTGGAACATTTCGGAGCGCTCGACGAATTCCTTTTGCCGCTTCTCGCTCGATTCCTGTTCCGTCATGATGTCGATGCCGCGCCCGGTCAACTGCGACGCGAGACGGACATTCTGCCCGCGACGACCGATGGCGAGCGACAACTGATCGTCAGGCACAACGACTTCGATACGGTTTTCGTCTTCGTCGATGACCACACGGCTAACGGTGGCCGGTTGCAGTGCATTGACGATGAATGTAGCGGCATCGTCGGACCAGGGAATGATGTCGATTTTCTCGCCCTGCATTTCCTGCACGACAGCTTGAACACGGCTACCCTTCATTCCGACGCACGCGCCGACGGGGTCGATGCTGCTATCGTAGCTGATGACGCCGATTTTGGCTCGGCTGCCGGGGTCGCGCGCGGCGGCCTTGATTTCGATGACGCCGTCATAGATTTCCGGTACTTCCTGCGCGAAAAGCTTTTTCATGAAGTCTGGGTGCGCGCGGGAAAGCAAAATCTGAGGCCCGCGATTTTCGCGCTGCACCTTCATGATGAGCGCACGAACACGGTCGCCATTGCGGACAACTTCGCGCGGGATTTGCTGGTCGCGGCGAATAACGCCTTCGGCTCTGCCCAAATCAACAACGACATGACCGAACTCGACAGATTTGACGACGCCGGTGATGATTTCGCCAGTGCGGTCTTTGAACTCTTCAAACTGGCGTTCACGTTCTGCGTCGCGAACCTTCTGGAAAATGACCTGCTTCGCCGACTGCGCGTCAATCCGCCCCAAGTCGACGGCGGGCAGCGGATCAACGATGAAGTCACCAACCACGGCACCCTTTTGCAGCTTGTCAGCCTGTTTTAGATCGACTTGCTTGAAATAATCTTCGACTTCCTCAACCACCTCAACAACGCGCCACAGGCGGAGATCACCAGTCTGCGTATCAAGCTTTGCACGAATGTCATTTTCGGCGCCATATCGCGCGCGCGCAGCACGCTGAATCGCTTCCTCGAGCGCCTCGATGACAATCGCCTTATCGATCATCTTTTCGGTGGCAACTGCGTTTGCAATCGCAAGCAATTCGGCCTTGTTGGCGGCGATAGGGTTAGCCATTATACGTCTTCCTCAAAGTCTTCGGTTGTTTCGTCTTGCTCGATCTCGTCGGCACCGTCTGACTTGACGGGCGCAGTTGACGCAATCAGGCGGTCTGTCAAGAGCAGCTTGGCAGTGGCGATGTTCGAAAACGCGAAGTTAAGCCGTCCGTGCTTGCGGTCGTCGATAGCAATCATGTCGCCTTCGATACCCGCTAAATCGCCGCGCAACTGCATCCGGCCATCGACCGCTTCGTTCACAACAACGCGGGCCTCGTGGCCCACCCAGTCGCTAAAATCATTGAGACGGGTCAGGGGTCGGTCGATTCCCGGCGAGCTAACCTCTAACCGGTAAGCCTCTTCAATCGGATCGAGTTCGTCGAAGCGATCGGAAATCCGCCGCGACAATTCAGCACAATCCTCAATCACCAGCTGCCGCGTTTCGGCGCGTTCGGCCATGATCTGCAACGTCGGCTCGTCGCCCTTCATCCATTTCACGCGCACCAACGCAAGCCCGAGCGCTTTTGCTTCGGGCTCGATGATTGCAGTCAAGGCGTCAATATCGGGCACATCGGTCTTTCAGGTCGGTAACATGCAAGATTTCAGTGCCGGCCCCTTGCAGCGCCAGCCCCTCGAAAAACTCACGATGTCGGGATTGATCTCTAAATAGCGCCGCTGGTCGAATATTGCAACCGGATAAATCAGTTGCGCTTGCAACCATCTGTGGGTGTTCTTAGTTTATTGGAGTTCTAATACTATAGAAAGCCAACTGCTATGCCCCGTTCAGCTTTTTTGATTGCCGCCTCGTTGCTCGTACTCGCTTGCCAGTCGGGCAACCAGAATAAGGCGACCGCAGCAACGAGCGACAAGCCATTCGAAACGACCATCATCGCAGACTTCGACGAGCCTTGGGCTATGGCCTTCCTCCCTGAAATGAATCAAGCGCTGATTACCG
>JANLRW010000400.1:0-7092 GCA_031361925.1 Sphingomonadales bacterium | reverse complement strand
GGCGGCCTTTCCTGAATTGCTGCGCGCGCAGCCGCTGATTGAGGAAACGCTTAAACAGGAAGAAACCCGGTTTAGGAGGACGCTCGACAAGGGATTGAAGCTGCTCGACGAGGCGACTGCTGGCATGACGGCGGGGTCTACATTGGCGGGCGAGACCGCGTTCAAGCTCTATGACACATTCGGTTTTCCGTATGACCTGACCGAAGATGCGCTGCGCACACAAGGCTATGGTATCGACCGCGCCGGTTTTGACGCGGCGATGGACCAGCAAAAAGCGATGGCACGCGCCGCGTGGAAGGGTTCGGGTGCAAAAGCGTCCGACGACGTCTGGTTCGATATTGCGGAGCGTGTCGGTTCAACCGAATTTACCGGCTACACTGCGACTGAAGGCGAAGGCCAGGTGGTCGCGCTGGTCAATGACGGGGTAGAGGTTCAGTCTGCGGTTGCCAGCGACACGGTAACGGTCATAACCAACCAAACGCCTTTCTACGGCGAAAGCGGTGGCCAGATGGGCGATGCAGGGATCATCAGCGGTGCCAATATGCGCGGGCAAGTTACCGATACCGCAAAGCCGTTGGGACGGCTGCACGCGCATCAGGTGACGCTGGAAAGCGGCGAGATCAAGGTCGGCGATGTCGTCGTGCTGAAGATCGACGTTGTCCGCCGCGACGCGGTGCGCGCCAACCACAGCGCCACGCATTTGCTGCATGCGGCCCTGCGCAACAGGCTCGGCGGCCATGTCAGCCAGAAGGGCAGCCTGGTTGCACCGGATCGTTTCCGCTTTGACTTTTCGCATAACAAGGGATTGAGCGCCGACGAGATTGCGCTGGTTGAAGCCGACGTCAATGCGCAAATCCGCAGCAATCAGTCGGTAACCACGCGGCTGATGACGCCTGACGATGCGGTGGCCGCCGGCGCGCTGGCGCTGTTTGGCGAAAAATACGGTGACGAGGTGCGCGTTCTGTCGATGGGGAAGGGCGATGCCGCGAGCTATTCGGTCGAATTGTGCGGCGGAACGCATGTCAATGCACTCGGCGACATTGGTTTGCTCACGATCATCTCTGAAGGCGCGGTAGCGAGCGGTATCCGCCGGATTGAGGCTTTGACCGGCGAAGCGGCGCGGCTGTGGCTGGCCGGTCGCGACAGCCAGCTGAAGGACGTGGCATCGTTGCTGAAAACCGGCATCGACGATGTTGCCGCCCGTGTCGAAACGTTGATCGCCGACCGGAAGCGGCTCGAGAAAGAACTTTCTGACGCCAAAACTGCGCTTGCGATGTCTGGCGGGTCGGGCGGCACACCCAAAGCAGAAGTTGCCATGATCGGCCAAACTGCATTTCTGGGGCAATCCATTGCGGGTATCGAGCCCAAGATGCTGCGCGGCCTTGCCGATGAGCAGATGAAGTCGCTTGCCGGTGGCGGCGTCGTCGCCATCGTCGCGGAGAATGATTTGAGCAATACGGTCGTCGTGTCGGTCTCGCCGGATCTGCTGACCACATTAAATGCGCCTGACCTCGTCCGCGCTGCGACTGCCGCAATGGGCGGACAGGGTGGCGGCGGTCGTCCGGAAATGGCGCAAGGCGGCGGTCCTGCCGGGGCCGAACAGGCGCAGGCTGCGCTCGATGCAATCAAGGCGGCACTTGCTGCCTAAGTCGTTAGCTTTAATTTGGGTGCCTCGGTCAACCCGCCTGCCTCTTTAATCTGGCGGCGGAACTCGTCGCGTTTTTCGTGGATTGACGCGATTACGGGTCCCATCGGCACACCGAGATCGACGAGAACCGCCTCGGACAATTGAAGCGAACTTTCCAGCGTTTCGGGAACTGCATCGGTTGCTCCGGCCTGATACAGCCGCGCGGCGTGATCGGCATCCCGGGCGCGGGCGACAATGGTGATATCAGGCAACCAGCCGCGTACACGTTTGACGATATGTTCGGCAAGAATCGGCTGATCCATTGTTAAGATTAGCGCTTTGGCGTGACCGAGACTCAATTTGTCGAGCGTTTCAGGACGAGAAATATCGCCGAATATCACCTTGAACCCTTCCCGACGCGCTTTTGCGACTGCGTCGATACTCGATTCAACTGCGATGTAAGGCTGGCCATGCGTGGTCAGCATTTCCGCGATTAACTGCCCAACGCGGCCAAAGCCGATCACCACTGTTCGCGGTTCTGTTGTCAGGTCTTGTTCGTCTACCTCGTCATCGCTTTCGCGCAGTTCGATCCGCCGCGACATATCATGCCCGATGCGTGCGAGTATCGGGGTGATCGTGAGACCCATGGCTGTCACCACTTGCCAGAAATTGACTGTGGCCGAATCGATGATTGCCGCAGCGCCGGCAGCGCCCAAAACGATGAGCGTTGTTTCGGACGGGCTTGCCATCAATACCCCTGTTTCAGTCGCGGTGCCGGTTCGTGCTCCGTTCAGTTTGAGCAGACCCGCCGTGACGAGCGCCTTCACTAGCACGACGCCTGTGACCGCCGCGATTAGGCCACCCCAGTTTTCCGCGACATAGCGCAGGTCGATTTGCATCCCGATGCTGATGAGAAAAATCCCCAGCGCCAATCCCTTAAACGGCGCAGTCATCACTTCGACTTCGTTATGATAATCGGTCTCGGCGATAAGCAGGCCAGCAATCAATGCACCGACGATAGGGGAGAGGCCGACCGCGCCGGTCACCAAGCTGGCGACGATTACCACCAGCAGACTGATCGACACGAAAAGCTCGGGGCTTTTTGTCCGCGCCGCCTGTCCGAACAAACGGGGTAGCAGCAACCTGCCAAGGACCAGCATTCCGATGATAACCGCAGCGCCCTGCCACAGCGTCGTGACAATCACGTCCCACCCACCGTTGGCGTGGGGCGCAAGCGCACCTAGGATGAAGATGATCGGGACAATCGCCAGATCTTCGAATAGCAACATGGCGAGTGCTGATTTCCCGACGGCTGATTGTGTTCCCGAAATCGGCAGCACCAGCGCGGTGGATGAAAGGGCAAGCGCTATCCCGTTGCCCGCCGCCGCAGTCCAGCCATAACCCACGAGCAACAGGCCAAGCGCAATCATTATTCCAGCCCCGAACAACTGCGCAGCGCCGACACCGAATACCAGTTGCCGCATTTTCCACAATCGGCGGAATGACAGTTCAAGCCCGATCGAGAACAACAGCAAGATGATTCCATACTCGCCGATGGGAATTATAGCTGCGCGGTCGGTGATCGTGAACCATTCAAGTGCGGGATATTGGGCGACTAATGCGCCAAGCCCGAACGGGCCAACCAATATGCCGACCAAGATGAAGCCGATAATCGGGGTGATGCGAAAACGGGCAAAAGCAGGGATGACGATGCCTGCCGCCCCCAATATCACGACAATGTCGCTAATCCCTTTAGTATCTAGTTCGGCTGCCATTATCGCTCTTCTACGCATAGGCAGGACGTGAAGGGAAGCGGTCGGACAAAGAAAAAGCGCGGACATTGCTGCCCGCCCTTATCTTTTGGTCAACCGGCGGTAGCGGTTACTGCCAACTTCCCATTTTGGTTTCGAGATTAACCCGGACCTGTTCAAAGAACTGTTCAGTGGTCATCCATGCCTGCGCCGGGCCGATGAGTATCGCCAGATCCTTAGTCATATGGCCGTTTTCGACAGTTTCGATACAGACTTCTTCAAGCGTCTCTGCAAAGCGCGTGACATCTGGTGTCTCGTCGAACTTACCGCGAAACTTTAGGCCGCCGGTCCATGCGAAGATCGACGCAATCGGGTTGGTCGATGTCGCTTTGCCTTCTTGATGTTGGCGGAAGTGACGGGTAACCGTGCCGTGAGCGGCCTCGGCTTCGACAGTTTTGCCGTCGGGCGTCATCAGGATCGACGTCATCAAGCCCAGTGAGCCGAAACCTTGCGCAACCTGATCCGACTGAACGTCACCGTCGTAGTTTTTGCACGCCCAGATAAACTTACCCGACCATTTGAGTGCGGACGCAACCATGTCGTCGATTAGGCGGTGTTCATAAACTATACCAAGTTCCGCAAACTTGGCTTTGAATTCGCTTTCATAAACGTCCTGAAAGATATCTTTGAAGCGACCGTCATAATATTTGAGAATAGTGTTCTTCGTTGACAGATACACTGGCCATGCACGGGTCACTCCGTAATTCAGCGACGCACGTGCGAAGTCACGGATCGAATCATCAAGGTTGTACATTGCCATTGCGACGCCCGACGACGGGTAACGAAACACCTCTTCGTCGATGGTGCGGCCATCGTCGCCGTCCCATACCAACCGCAAAGTGCCGGGGCCGGGTACGAGAAAGTCGGTTGCACGGTATTGGTCGCCAAAAGCATGACGGCCGATAACAATCGGGTCGGTCCAGCCCGGAATCAGGCGCGGGACGTTTTCGATAACGATCGGTTCGCGGAAAACTACGCCCCCAAGAATGTTACGGATCGTACCATTTGGCGACTTCCACATTTTTTTAAGGCCAAATTCTTCGACCCTCGCTTCATCGGGAGTGATGGTCGCGCATTTGACGCCGACGCCAAATTCACGGATCGCGTTAGCCGATTCGACGGTAACTTTGTCGTCGGTCTGATCGCGATATTCCATGCCAAGATCGTAATATTTCAAGTCGATATCGAGATATGGCAGGATCAGCCGCTCTCTAATCCATTCCCAGATGATGCGGGTCATTTCGTCACCATCGAGTTCGACGACCGGGTTTTTGACCTTGATTTTTGCCATGGGGTTTAGGACTTTTCGATAAAAATGGATTGCTGTTGCTGCCGCGCCATAGCAATATTTGCCGTTAGTTCAACTGCTACGCATAACCCGCCGAAAACCTAAGGTAGCGGTTGTAACATCGGGTTGCACCGACTAGTTAAGAGGGATGAGTAGACAAGAACTAACCAACCGGGGCACCGGGGTCGCAACATGGTCGTTTCCTCCAGTCCACCCAGAAGGACGCAAATTCGGACTTATCGCCGGTGCGATTACGTTGGTCTTCGCGTTCATGGCTTGGGAGACGCTGGCGTGGCCAATGGCAGGGATAACTGCCTGGACATTGATGTTTTTCCGCGATCCGGCGCGCACCACGCCGACCGACGATCGGTTTGTGGTCGCACCTGCCGACGGTTTGGTGACTTTGATTGAAGTTGTCCCACCGCCTGCTGAACTAAGCGGCCCCGATGGGCTTGGGGATCAGCCGATGACGCGGGTTTCGATTTTTATGAGTGTGTTTGATGTTCATATCAACCGCACCCCAATCCGTGGAACAATCAAGCGCGTTGTGTATATCGCAGGCAAGTTTCTCAACGCTGACCTCGACAAAGCGAGCGAAGAGAACGAGCGACAGCATTTTCTGGTTGAGCGGAGCGACGGAATTCGCATCGGCTTTACCCAGATTGCCGGGTTGATCGCGCGGCGGATCATTGCCTTTGTCAAAGAAGGCGATAGCGTCGCCAACGGCCAACGCGTCGGCCTCATCCGCTTTGGCAGCCGCGTCGATGTTTATTTGCCACAGGGCACTTCGTCGCGGGTTATCAAGGGTCAGCGCTGCGTTGCGGGTGAGACTATTCTCGCCGAACTCGGGGTTGATCAGGATTTGATTGCGGTTAATCATTGATGGATGACGTCCGGTCGCGGCCCGGCATTTCGCTTAGGGCGCTTGCGCCCAATGCGGTGACGGCAATGGCGCTTTGCACCGGGCTATCGGGCGTTTGGTTTGCGATGCAAGAGCGCTGGGACGCCGCGTTGATTGCAGTCGTGGTTGCTGGGGTCCTTGACGCGATGGACGGCCGGATTGCCAGACTGTTGAAGGGCGAAAGCCGGTTCGGGGCGGAGCTCGACTCGCTTTCGGATGTCATTGTTTTTGGGGCTACGCCTGCGCTCATTATCTACAGCTGGGCCATCAAACCATTGCAGTACCAAGACCCGCCACGATTTGGCTGGACGATTTGTCTGTTTTTCGTGCTGTGCGCAGCGCTCCGCCTCGCGCGGTTTAACGCTCGGATTGATAATGACGACCAGCCCCACAAATCCGCAGGCTTCAACACCGGCGTTCCGTCACCAGCGGGGGCCGGACTGGCATTGTTGCCGTTGACGGTGTGGCTACAGACTAAGGCAGACTGGGCTATGGACTGGCGTTTGGTCGGGCCGTGGCTTTTGTTATGTGCCGTGCTGATGGTCTCCAATGTCGCGACATTCAGTTGGTCTTCGCTTAAAATTCGCCCTGCGTGGCGCTTCATTGCATTGGCGGTTTTTGGTTTGGTTGCAGCGATGCTAATAGCTGAACCGTGGATTGCGTTGATTATCATCAGCATTGTTTATGCAGGCCTCATTCCATTGAGCATGTTGAGCTATGCCAAGGTAAAGCGCGCACGAAAGGCGTCAGCGCAAGCAGCTTGACGTCAGTGCCCAAGCGTTTATGTTCGCATTTCGTTCTGATTAAGGTGTTGCGTTCATGGAATTGCTGATTGCCATCATGGCCATCGTTATCGCATTGCTTGGCGGGATCGGTCTGGGCTGGTGGCTGGGTGGCCGCAGCGCACAGTCGGGCGCGGACACGACTGCAAGCCTGCGCTTGATGCTCGATGGCGTAACCGCGGAGCGCGACGTGGCGCGTGTCGACCTTGCGCGACTGGAAAGCACAATGACCGAGCGGGAACGTTCGTTCGAGGAACAAAAAGCCGCTCTTTCCGATGCCAAAGACATTTTATCCGCCCAGTTTGGTGAGATCGGGCAGAAACTGCTGAGCGAAGCACAAACGGCGTTTCTCCAACGCGCCGACGAACGTTTCAATCAGGCGGGTGACAAGAATGAGGAGCGGCTGAAGCTGTTGCTTGCACCTGTCGGCGACCGGTTGAAGGCGTATGAGGAACAAGTTGGCAAGATCGAGAAAGACCGGTCGGAGGCTTACGGCACACTTACCAGCCTGATCGATCAGATGCGCACGGGCCAAGAGCGGGTCTCGACCGAAACCGCAAAACTCGTCAGCAGCTTGCGTAACGCGCCGAAAGCGCGTGGGCGTTGGGGTGAACAGCAGTTGAAGAACGTCCTCGAAAGCTGCGGTCTGTCTGAGCATGTCGATTACCAGACCGAAACCAGCG
>JANLRW010000389.1:0-6141 GCA_031361925.1 Sphingomonadales bacterium | reverse complement strand
CAAAGACCATCGGAACCAACCGATTGGCCGGATAAAAACGTTAAGTTAGGATCACTCAAACATGGCAACTTCGCCAAACCCGACCCGCGACGATTTCGCGGCAATGCTCGACGAATCACTCGGCGGCGCAGATGGTGGCTTTGAAGGCCGCGTAGTAAAAGGTACCGTAACCGCAATCGACAATGATCATGCTGTCATCGACGTCGGTTTGAAATCGGAAGGCCGCGTGGCTCTGCGTGAATTCGCGATGCCCGGCCAAAAAGCCGACCTGAAGGTTGGCGACGAAGTCGAAGTTTTTGTCGACCGCGTAGAAAATATGAACGGCGAAGCGATGCTCAGCCGTGACCGCGCCCGCCGCGAAGCCGCATGGGATGTGCTCGAAGGCGAATTCGACGCCGGCAACCGCGTCGATGGCACGATCTTCGGCCGAGTCAAAGGCGGCTTCACTGTCGATCTTGGCGGGGCGGTGGCGTTCCTTCCCGGTTCGCAAGTCGATGTCCGCCCGGTGCGCGACGTTGCGCCATTGATGGATATTGTGCAGCCTTTCGTCATCCTCAAAATGGACCGCAAGCGTGGCAACATCGTCGTATCACGTCGTGCGATCCTCGAAGAAACCCGCGCAGAACAGCGTTCGGGCCTGATCCTCAACCTTGTCGAAGGCCAAGTCATCGACGGCGTGGTCAAGAACATCACCGATTATGGTGCGTTCGTTGACCTAGGCGGCATCGACGGCCTGCTGCATGTCACCGACATCAGCTACAAGCGGATCAACCACCCGAGCGAAGTCATCAACATTGGTGACACGGTCAAGGTGCAGATCGTTCGTATCAATAAGGACACGCAGCGTATTTCGCTCGGCATGAAGCAGCTGGAAAGCGATCCGTGGGATGCAGCGGTTGCCAATTATCCCGTCGGCACGCGCTTGAAGGGCACCGTCACCAACATCACCGAATATGGCGCGTTCATCGAGCTCGAAGCCGGTATCGAAGGTCTTGTCCATGTGTCCGAAATGAGCTGGACCAAGAAGAACGTCCATCCGGGCAAAATCGTTTCGACATCACAAGAAGTTGACGTTGTTGTGCTCGATATCGACATGGAAAAACGCCGCATTTCGCTTGGTCTCAAGCAAGCGCAGAACAATCCGTGGGCATCGTTTGCCGATCGCTTCCCAGTCGGCTCGACAGTCGAAGGCGAAGTCAAGAATGCGACCGAATTCGGCCTGTTCATCGGCCTTGATGGCGACGTCGACGGCATGGTTCATATGTCCGACATCGCGTGGGGCATCACGGGCGAGGAGGCGCTGCACCTTCACCGCAAGGGCGAAACGATCAAGGCCATCGTGCTTGATATCGACGGCGAAAAAGAACGTATTTCGCTGGGTATCAAGCAGCTTGAAAAGGGTGCACCATCCGCGGCCAATTCGGCTGCATCGGGCAGCGGCTTGAAAAAGGGTGCGACGGTTACCGTTACCGTGCTCGAAGTTCGCGATGGCGGCCTTGAAGTGCAAGCGGGGGACGATGGTGCCACCGGCTTCATCAAGCGTGCCGACCTTGGCCGCGACCGCGACGAACAACGCCCCGACCGTTTTCAGGTCGGCCAGAAGTTCGACGTTCAGGTCGCCGGTTTCGACCGTTCGAAGAAACCAAACTTCTCAATCAAGGCGCTGCAACTCGCCGAAGAGAAGCAGGCGGTCGAACAATATGGTTCGTCCGACTCGGGCGCATCATTGGGCGACATCCTTGGCGAAGCTTTGAAGGGCGCGAAGAAGTAAGCGTCACGCGCGAAACCAGAATTCTACTTTTGGCATAAAAAAGCCCGTCACTTTCGAGAGGCGGGCTTTTTGTTTGCCGTTTGCAAACGTGTGCACGGTAACAGCATTGTAAAACGGGAAAGATTCTGCCAGAATTCTGTTTCTAGTCCAATGACTGGCGCTTTTGGTCGCAAAGCAGCCCGATTGTCGGACACCCGACCAAATAACGCGCATAAAGGACAACCACATGATCCGGTCCGAACTGATTAAGAAGCTTGAAGGCGAAAACCCGGGGCTAAAGACCGAAGAGATCGAAAAGATCGTCGATTTGTTCTTCCACCAGATAATGCAACGGCTGTCCGACGGCGGTCGCGTTGAATTACGCGGCTTTGGCGCATTTTCGACCCGCGACCGATCCCCGCGCAAAGGCCGCAACCCGCGCACCGGCGCTTCGGTCGATGTCCCGCCAAAACGCGTGCCCTATTTCAAGCCCGGCAAAGAAGTCCGCGAGCGGCTGAATAAATAAGCGGGAATGGCTTGACCGGCCTGGCTTAATGCTGTTTCGGAACATGCAAGCGGATGTGGCGGAATGGTAGACGCTACAGACTTAAAATCTGTTGTCCTTTTGGGCGTGCGGGTTCGAGTCCCGCCATCCGCACCAGCTAATTTCTCGGCGCTTGCCGACGGTAGCTGAGCGCTTCGGCGATGTGGATTCGTCCGACATTCTCCGCTCCCGCCAGATCGGCAATTGTCCGTGCCACGCGCAATATCCGTGTGTAGCCGCGCGCTGACAAGCGCATCGCTTCGGCCGCTTGCGCCAGCAACTTCTGCCCCGGTTCATCGGGGGTCGCATGTTCCGCCAGCGGGTCACCGTCCAGTTCTGCATTGGTCCGCATCCCAGTGCCTGCCAGCCTCAGATTTTGCACATCGCGCGCCGCACTCACCCGCGCTGCAACCTCCGCCGAGCCCTCGGCGGGCGGCGGTAGCACGAGGTCTGCTGCGCTGACCGCCTGCACCTCGACATGCAGGTCGATGCGGTCGAGCAACGGCCCTGAAATTTTTGCTTGATAGTCGGCGGCACAGCGAGGTGCGCGTGAACAGGCCAAAGCGGCGTCTCCTAAATGACCGCAGCGGCAGGGGTTCATTGCCGCGACTAGCTGCACATTGGCGGGGAAGGTCACATGGCTGTTGGCGCGCGCAACACTGACTACACCTGTTTCCAAGGGCTGGCGCAGGCTGTCCAATACGCCGCGCTGGAACTCTGGCAGTTCGTCCAGAAACAATACGCCGAGATGCGCCAGACTGACCTCGCCGGGTCGAACCCGCAGGCCGCCACCGACCAATGCGGGCATCGACGCGCTGTGGTGCGGGCTTCGAAACGGGCGAGTGCGGATCAACCGGCCGCCCTCCAATGTTCCCGCGACCGAGGCAATCATCGACACCTCGAGCGCCTCGCTCGGTGTCAGCTCGGGCAATATTCCCGGCATACAAGCGGCAAGCAAGGATTTCCCGGCACCAGGCGGTCCAACCATGCTGAGATTATGCCCGCCCGCTGCTGCGATCTCCAGCGCGCGTTTGGCGGTTTCCTGACCCTTCACTTGTTTGAGGTCTGGGCCGTGAACTGGAGGTTCGACAACCCCCGGCTCGGGCGCACGCAATATCGCCTGACCTTTGAGGTGGTTTAGCAGCGCCAGCAAGTCGGGAGCGGCCACCACCTCGATTTGCCCTGCCCAAGCGGCCTCGGCACCTTGCGCCGCCGGACAGATCAGCCCCATTTCGCGAGAGGACGCGTGGAGCGCTGCCAGCAACACGCCCGGCGAAGCTGCCACCCTGCCGTCCAGTCCCAGCTCGCCAACCACGACATAATGTGCCAACGCTTCGGCATCGGCGAGGCCCATCGCGCCCAACAATGCCAACGCAATCGGCAGGTCGTAATGCGATCCTTCCTTGGGCAAATCGGCTGGCGACAAGTTGATCGTAATCCGCTTTGGCGGGAACGAAAGGCCAAGCGCGGAGATCGCGGCCCGTACTCGCTCTCCGCTTTCGGCAACGGCCTTGTCGGGCAAACCAACAATCTTGAAGCCGACCATACCCGGTGCAATCTGACACTGCACCTCGATAGCCCGCGCCTCAAGCCCGAGATATGCTACGGTCGATACTATCGTTACCATAAACGTGCTTGTCCTGACGTCGTCTGACGGGCTCCCACCGCGCCGGGGTGTTTAATGGCTCAATGGGAGCCCTTCCGGTTGGACCAGCAACCGGCCACACAGCTGTGATGCGAAAGCGGGGGCGGGGGCAAGCGCCGGTGGCTCGTATACCAACCGTTCACACATCCTGCGCTTATAACAACGTCACTATTGCCGCGCGGTATATGGCTAAAATCGTTTTAACCCAATGTCCTCACGCCTTGGCAATCGGTTGGCGGCCAGAGGTTTTGGATGAAGCTTGCCGTCGCTTTACGCATGTTCGCCCTTGGTGCACTCACCCTTGCGCCAGTGGGCGGACATGCCTTTAACAGCGTCAGCATCGAAACCGGGGTATATGAATGGGTCGGTGAAGCGGCACCAGTTGCTGCAACGTCGCCGTCGATTGCCAGCTTTGGTCCCTTTAATGTCGTCTCAAATGATAAGGTCGAACTGAACGGCAGCATCGAAAGCGATACCCCTGCCCAGTTCAGCGATATGCTGCGCGCCTATCCGGAAATTCGCCAGATCGACATGATCGATTGCCCGGGCACAGGTGATGATGATGCGAACTTGGCACTGGCCAGAATGGTGCGCAAGGCGGGTATCGCGACCAATGTCCCCGACGGCGGATCGGTGCGTTCGGGCGGGGTTGAACTATTCCTGGCGGGTGCCAAACGTAGCGCTGCACCGACGGCAGAGTTCGCAGTGCACAGCTGGGTCGACGAAGACGGGATGGAACCCGATGACTTTGCCGAAAGCGATCCCGTCAACGCCGAATATGTCGATTATTACCGCGAGATCGGGATGAGCGATGACAAGGCAAAGGCGTTTTATGCGCTGACCAACAGCGTGCCGCATGACGACGCGCTGTACCTGAAGCCGCGCGATATCGCGGCTTACATCCCGCTCGACTGAGCGGCACATTTCAAAAAACTTTAGTGTAAACTCAATGCACCACCGCATTGTGATGCCCCAATGATCCGTCAGTTATTGACACATACCAACCGGTTGGTATTGTTTGGGCATGAACCTGAGTCGCCCGATATCACGCACGTCACTCCCCCGTCCCGGCGGGGCACGCGCCAAATTGCTCGATGCGGCGCGCGATATCGTCCGGTCCAAAGGCTTTAATGCCACTAGCGTCGATGAACTGTGCGCAGCGGCCGGCGTTACCAAGGGCGCGTTCTTCCATCATTTCGCCAGCAAAGAGGCGCTTGGTGTGGCTGCCGCCGACTATTGGTCGGCGACAACCAGCGAGTTGTTCGCCAGCGCGCCGTACCATGCGCATCCCGACCCACTCGACCGGCTGCTTGCCTATATCGACTTTCGAAGCGAATTGCTGGCAGGCGAGATCGAGGAATTTACCTGCTTGGTCGGAACGATGGTGCAGGAAGTCCACAACAGCAGCAACGCCATCCGCGCGGCATGCGACGCCAGTATATCGGGCCATGCCGCAACGCTTGAAGCCGATATTGAGGCCGCAATGGCACAAAACAGCGTAACCGTCACCACCGCGCGAAGCCTCGCCATGCACACCCAGACCGTCCTGCAGGGCGCGTTTATCATGGCAAAGGCCAAGGACGGCCCAGCCATTGCGCACGACAGTGTCGCGCATTTGAAACGCTATTTTGAGATGCTGTTCAAAAGAGTGCCGCAAGAAGGGAACGCAAGATGATACATGCAACAAAAGCGGAATGGGCCGGACGTGCCCTCAGCGGAACTGCCGTCTTGTTTCTGGCCGCCGACGCTGCGGGCAAGTTGTTTGCACCCGAAATGATGATCGCGAACAGCCCGCCGCTCGGATTGCCAGCGGAGCCGGGCTTTCACCGGACACTTGGCGCGATATTGGCAGTCTGCACATTGCTATATGTGTGGCCGCGCACAGCATTACTGGGCGCGGTGTTGCTGACCGGCTATCTCGGTGGAGCAATTGCAACGCACCTCCGCATAGGCAGTCCGTTGTTCAGCCACACATTGTTTGGCGTATATATCGGCCTGCTTGTCTGGGGCGGGTTGTGGCTACGCAACGCATCGTTGCAGTCGCTGTTCCCGTTATCGAGAGGTACCTGACTATGTCATACCAATCCTATCTCGATAGTATCGAAACCAAAACCGGCAAAAGCCCATCCGACTTCAAAAAGATGGCTGCCGAAAAGGGCTTTGCTTATGATGGCGGGCTTACGCTGGGCACAAAGGCCAGTG
>JANLRW010000368.1:0-2395 GCA_031361925.1 Sphingomonadales bacterium | reverse complement strand
CCAACTTCCAGCAAGTCGACCGCCACCAGCGAATATCCCATACCGCCGACTTCATAAGCCAGTTCTTTGCGCGACTGCGCCATTACGTCAGCGCCGAATATTGCATCGGCAGCATGGTCTCCAGGCGGCGCAGGTGCCGTCGCATCACCAACTTCCGCGTCGCTGCCGGCCTCGTCCGGTTTTGCACCCATATCGTGACCAGCATGGGGATCGGGTTCGGCAGGCGATGCCGGTGTTTCGGCCGCCGCCTCTGCGCCGGGCATGTCATGGCCCTGATGCGCGGAGGTGTCTTGTTGCGCATACGCCGACGACGACGCCAAAATTGCGGCAGTGAGCAGCAAAGCCAGCTTCATGAGCCGCCCTCTTCATGCCGCACCGTGACAACGCGGAACATCCCTGCGTGCATGTGCATCAACATATGGCAGTGGAACGCCCAGTCGCCCATCGCGTCCGCCGTGAAATCGAATGTCACCTTGGCGCCAGGCAGAACATTGACGACATTCTTGCGCGGATACTGCCCTTTCTGACCGTTCACCACTTCGAAGAAATGGCCGTGCAGATGGATCGGGTGCGGCATCATCGTGTGATTGATGAGGTTCACTCGGACCCGCTCGTTATGCCGGAACGGCAACGGCTCAGTTTTGTCGCTATATTTCTCGCCATCCATCGACCACATATAACGCTCCATATTGGCTGTCAGATGCACGTCGATTTCGCGCGATGGCGTGCGCTGGTCGGGGTTGGGCTCCAGCGCACGAAGCTGGCTCAAGGTCAGGACTCGGTGCGGCACCTTTTCAAGACCGGTGGGGCGTTCAGCATTGCGGTCCATCGGCATTGGCGCAAGGCTGGCAACGCCCGGTCCCATTTTCACCTGCGGCGCAACCGAAGGATCGCGCATGTTCATGGAGCTGTGATCCATCGCTCCCATGTCTTGGCTTGGCAAGTCTTGGGCTGGCATGTCGTGACCCATCGCAGCATGATCCATCCCCGCCATGTCACCAGCATTATTTACGGCCCCGCCGCCATGATCCATGCCCATATCTTTCATCGTCAGCAGCGGACGTTCGCGCAGCGGCGGTATCGGTGCGGTCATCCCCATTTGCGGCGCTAGCGTTGCACGGCATTGGCCCGAGCGGTCGATGGCTTCGGCAATGAAGGCGTAAGCGATTTCTTCCTTCGGTTCGATAATCACGTCCCACGTCTCGGCCACCGCAATCTGGAACTCGTCGGTTTCAACAGGTGTCAGCGGCAGGCCATCGGCCGCAACAATCGTCATCGGCAGTCCGGGAACGCGAATATTGAAATTGCTCATACCTGCGGCATTGATAATCCGCAGCCGCACCCGCTCCCCGGGTTTGAAAATGCCTGTCCAGTTGCCCATGCTGTCGTGGCCGTTAATGAGATAATGATAATAAGCTCCGGTCACGTCGGCGATGTCAGTCGGGTCCATTAGCATCTGACCCCACATCACACGTTCGGACAAAGTCTGGTCTTTGCCCTTGGCTAGCTCCGCAAACGTCTGTTTTCGCTTGTTGAAATAGCCCGCCTTTTGCTTCTGTTTGGCGAAGTTTGTGTGTGCATGCGCAAAGCTCCAGTCGGACAAAACCAGAATATGCTCACGGTCATAGGCAATGGGATCCTTGCCCGCCGGATCGACGATGAGCGCACCATACATTCCCATCGCTTCCTGCATATGCGAATGGCTGTGATACCAATAGGTGCCGTGCTGCCGCATCGGAAACTCGTAAGTGAAGCTCTCGCCTGGCCCGATGCCGGGAAAGCTGACACCGGGGACACCGTCCAGCTGGAACGGCAACAACATTCCGTGCCAATGCACAGACGTATCCTCAGCCAGCGTGTTACGCACGATCAGCTTGACATTCTGCCCTTCCCGCAGCCGCACCAACGGCCCTGGAAGCGTCCCGTTCACCGTATAGGCATGGCCTGTTTTTTTGCCCAAAGCGAAGGATGACTGACCAACGCTTAGCTCAATTGTATCGCCTGATACGACACCGGACTGCCCGGCCAAAGCATGAAGTCCGTGCGACCCGCTTTTGGCCCAGGCCGGGAAAAGGTTGCTCAATGCGACCGCGCCACCGGCCACAGTAGCGGCTTTCAGCAGCGCGCGCCGGTTGAGTGGGTGCTGAGCGAGGGGAATTGCGATATTGTCGGTCATAGCTTCAATACGCATCATAAGCGCATGGCCCTCACATCTGCTCAAGAATTTCGTCCAATACTTTGCGCGCGCGGTACAGCCGGGTTTCGACCGCTTTCGCGCTGACGCCCAGCAAGGCTGCGGCTTTTGCTTGCGACGCATCCTCTATTGTCCGCAACACCAGCACTTCGCGCAGTTTATGGGGGAGGCTGGCAATAGCTTTCATGACCCGCGCCAGTT
>JANLRW010000351.1:0-1999 GCA_031361925.1 Sphingomonadales bacterium | reverse complement strand
GTTGCCGAGGATGGCGCGCTGTGCGACAGGTGCAAGGATGTCGTCAGTGTTTAACTCTGCCCCCCTCCGCGCCTCCGCGTCTCCGCGTGACATATCACTTTTTTGGTTTACGCGGAGACGCGGAGACGCGGAGAAGATTTTATGACCAACCCCAAATTCCGCCTCCAAGGCATCATGCTCGCGTCGTTCGTGTTTATCGCCGACCAGCTGGTCAAGTTCGCGATGATCGGCCCGCTGGCTTTGCAGAGCCGCCGTGAGATTGTCATTCTGCCGCAATTTTCACTGACTTGGGCGGAAAATCGAGGGGTTTCGATGAGCTTCCTGACCGCCACTAGCGATACGCAGCGCTGGATGCTGGTCGGCCTCACCGCCGCGATTGCGCTGATCGTCGCCGTCTGGATGTGGCGCGAGAAATTGCGCGGCGATGTGCTGGCGCTGGCGCTGGTCTTGGGCGGGGCGCTTGGCAATATCGTCGACCGCATCCGTTACGGCTATGTCGTCGATTATGCCGACCTGCATTTCGGCACATTCCGGCCATTCTACATTTTCAACCTGGCCGATGCGTGCATCACCTTTGGAGTGCTGATATTGCTTGCCCGCGCCTTCCTGATGCGCGACAAAGCGCCGCAAGAAAACGGCGTTCAGCAACCGGCAAGCAGCGCGGACATATCGGAGAGCACATGATACGCAAAATTTTCCTCTCGGCTGCAACGCTGGCTTTGCTCTCGGGCTGTGGGTCGTCAGGGTTGCTCGACCGCAATCGCCCCGATGAATTTGCCGTGACCCGCGCGGCACCTTTAGCTGTTCCTACCGAATTCACCTTGCCTACCCCGCAAGAGGGCGCTGCCCGTCCGCAAGAAGGCGACACCAAGCAGAAAGTGCTCGATGCAATGTTTGGCACCGCGACGCCGACCCCTTGACCCTTGGTCCAGCGAAGAACGGATTTATTATGAAAAACAAACTGGTCCTTTTGGGGTGCGCTGGCACAATATTCCTGCTGTCCGGCTGCGCTTCGGCAGGCGGCGCCGCCGAAGATCTGTGGAACTGGGATATTACCGGCAAGCAAGCGGCGAACCAGCCAGCATCAAGCCGCGCGGCACCATTGGTGGTCCCCCCCGATTTCGCTTTGACCCCTGCCCAATCCGGCGCACCGCGTCCGCAAGAGGCTGGGCAAGAGCAAGTCTTGGAAGCCATGTTCGGCGGACCTGCAGCGCGTTCGGCAACCGAGCGGGCTTTGGCCACATCGGCGGGCACCGCTGATGCCGGCATCCGTTCGTCGGTGGGTGATCCAAAGACCAATACGGTCAACAAAGGCTCGGTAACCCGAGACATCATCGCCGCCCCAGAGGGCGACGGCCAAACGGCGCAGGCGGTTATTCCGGGCTGATTGACTTTTTAGTGAAAGTGAACTAAGTCCAGTAAACTAAGTTTATGGGATTTAGCGCTGACATGCTCATTGTCAACATTCACGATGCAAAAACCCAACTGTCAAAGCTGATCGCGATGGCAGTGAACGGTGAGCCATTCATTATTGCCAAGGCGGGTAAGCCGATGGTGAAGGTGGAAGCTATTGCTCCAGAAATAACGCCGCGCACGAGCCGCTTGGGCGGACTGGTCGGTAAATCTTGCCCAATACCTGATGACTTCGATACCATGTTCCAAGACGAAATCGCAGACATGTTCTACGGCAAGAAATGAGCTTCCTTATTGATACGCAGCTTTTGCTGTGGTCGCAAGCCGAGCCTGATCGACTACCAAAATCGCTTGTGGAACGGCTAGATGATCCGGCCAACACACCAATTTTTAGCGTCATATCCATCTGGGAAGTCGTCATAAAAGCCGCATTGAAGCGTAAAGATTTTGATTTTGACGCCAAAGAGCTGCGCAAAATATTGCTCGAAAAAGGCTGGTGTGAACTGAAGCTAACGGGAGAGCATGTGCTTGCGGTAAACGAATTACAATCGCATCATGGCGACCCGTTTGACAGGGTGCTCGTCGC
>JANLRW010000338.1:0-7561 GCA_031361925.1 Sphingomonadales bacterium | reverse complement strand
GCACAAAGGCCAGTGAAATAATAGCATGGTTGAAGCAAGAATTTGATCTTGGCTGCGGCCACGCGATGGCGGTGGTCGCCCTGCTACAGCACAAAAAACAAGAAGGAGACGCATGATGTCCAGAATGATTTTCATAAACCTGCCGGTGACCGACCTCGAAAAGTCGAAGGCTTTTTACGAAGCGGTCGGCGCGACGAACAATCCGCAGTTCACCGACGAAACAGCGGCCTGCATGGCCATATCCGACAGCATCAACGTGATGCTGCTGACCCATGACAAATGGCGACAGTTCACATTGAAGACCATTCCTGACGCTCATACGTCAGCACAAGTTTTGCTCGCGCTTTCGTCCGACACCAAAGAAGGCGTAAGCGAACTGGTCGAAAGCGCGGTTGCTGCAGGCGGCAAAGGCGATCCGCTGCCGACGCAGGATCACGGCTTCATGTTCGGGCGCAGCTTCGAAGACCCTGACGGCCATATCTGGGAGACGATGTGGATGGACATATCGGCTATGCCCGCTGAAATGGCCGAAGCTGGTTGATCTGGCCAAAATCGACAAGGAAAGAGAAAATGGCTGATAATGAGAACCATACACCAACCGGTGGCCTCACACCGCATATTCAGATCGGCGAGAACCAAGCCGCTGCGGCTATCGCTTTTTACACCGCAGCTTTCGGGGCGACCGAGGTTGATCGCAAACCTGCAGACGACGGAATTCGCCTGATGCACGCGCATCTCCACATCAACGGCGCGTCGCTGATGCTGCACGACGAGTTCCCCGAATATGTCGGGCCTGACGAAGCCGATGTGGCGGGCGGCAGCGGACTGACGCTCCACCTTCAGGTCGATGATGCGGATGCTTGGTTTCACCGAGCGGTGGCAGCAGGCGCGACCGCCACGATGCCGGTCGAGGATATGTTCTGGGGTGACCGTTACGGGCAAGTCAAGGACCCGTTCGGCTACCGCTGGTCGATTGCGCACTCGCTTTCAAAGGACGCATAAGATGCCCGTCGATCCCGGTGCGCCAATTGAAGTAACCGCCTACAAATGGGTGCCGCCGATGGCAGTCGGATTCGTTAAGGATATGCGCGTGCGCTGGGCGCTGGAAGAGATCAGCCTGCCCTACCGCGAGCGCTTAGTCGGCGGCATCGGTGGTGATAAATCGCCGGAGCATATGGCTGACCAGCCTTTCGGGCAGGTTCCAGTTTACAAGGAAGGCGATTTGACGCTTTTTGAATCCGGTGCCATCCTGATCCATATCGGCGAGAAGGATGAACGGCTTTTGCCGCGCGAACCCCAAGCCCGCGCCCGGGCAATTGGTTGGATGATCGCCGCATTAAACAGCATCGAACCCTTCTCTCAAACAGTGTTCTTCGTCGGCATGGTTGGCGAAGGCAAAGGCTGGAAGGACGAGGCGAAGGCTGCGGTTCATCCCTTTGCCGACATGCGGCTTGTGCAACTGTCGGCGGTGCTTGGCGACAAGCAGTGGCTGCAAGACCGGTTCACTATTGGCGATCTGGCAATGATTGACGTGCTGCGTGCGGCGCGTGAGCCGGGAATGGTCGCCGCGCATCCCAATCTGGTCGCCTACATCGAACGCGGTACGTCGCGGCCGGCGTTTCAGGCAGCAATGGCGGCGCAACTCGACGTGTTTGCAAGGCACGACCCGGTCGCAGCATGATTTTATTCGGGGGCAAAACCCAGGGAGAAGAGCAATGTATGTAGAAGGATTTTTGCTTGCGGTCCCGACCGCCAACAAGGACAAATACCGCGAACATGCCGAAAAGGCGGTGCCGATTTTCAAGGAGTTCGGCATGACCCGGATGGTCGAATGCTGGGGCGATGATGTGCCAGACGGCAAGGTTACCGACTTCAAGCGGGCGGTGCAGGCGAAAGATGACGAGACCGTCGTGTTTAGCTGGTGCGAATATCCCGACAAGCAAACCCGTGACGAAGCGGGGCAAAAGATGATGTCGGACCCACGCATGGCCGAAATGGGCGAGATGCCATTCGATGGCAAGCGCATGATCTTTTCCGGTTTTGCGCCGATTCTCGAAAAAGGTTCGGACAAGGGCGCGGGCTACATCGACGGCTTTGTCATACCGGTGGAGGTGAAGAAGCAATCCGATTATCAGGCGGTGGCCGAAGCCGCAGCGCCGATCTTCATGGAGCACGGCGCAACCGCAGTTGTCGAAACTTGGGGCGAGGACCTGATGCGCGGCGAGGTCACCGACTTTTACAAAGCGGTCGATGCAACCGAGGATGAAACTATTGTTTTTTCATGGATCGCTTGGCCCGACCGCAAGGCCCGCGACGAAGGCAACAAGGCGACAATGGCAGACCAAAGGTTCGAACCCGGCGCGGGCGAGGGCATGCCCGGTGACATGCCGATGCCATTCGATGGCAAGCGCATGATCATGGGCGGGTTTGTGCCGATACTGGATACAGCGGATACCAGCTCATGATCGATGATAAAGGCTTGATAGGTGAATTGATCGAAGGTTTCCATTTGGCTGTTCACGACAAGGATGCTCAAAAAGCAATCGCTTGCTTTGCAGATGATGCCCTGATTTTTGATCTGGCACCACCTTTGCAGTCAAAGCCATACCGCGCGGACAGCAACCCTGAACTAGAAGATTGGTTTGCTACGTGGCGGAGCCCGATTGTGATAGCAGACCGTGATCTTGTAATCGAAACCGGCGGAGAGATCGGCTATTCGCAATCGCTCCAGCATCTTACCGGCAACAAATTGGACGGTGAAGATGTCGATCTTTGGTATCGCGCCACCATGGGTTTCCGGCGTTCAAACGACCGCTGGTACATCGCACATCTGCATGAATCGGTGCCATTCGCAATGGATGGCACCGGGCGCGCACTACTCGATCTGCGGCCTTAATGGTTTTGTCGGTTTTGAAGCGTCAACGAGAGGAGAGCAAGCATGACAAACAAACATGGTGATTTCATCTGGTATGAACTGATGACCGACGATGCCGATGGTGCGCGGGACTTTTACTCGGCAGTCGTCGGCTGGGATATCGAGACGCAGGCAAGCGGTGATATGGATTACCGGATGATCTGCAGCGACAATGGACCGGTGGCAGGGCTGATGCCGCTGACCGCACAAATGCAGTCTGACGGCGCGCGGTCGTGCTGGCTGGGCTATATCAATGTCGATGACGTCGACGCGACTGTAGACGAGGTCAACGCAGCTGGCGGCGCGATCCATATGCAACCGCGGGATATCCCCGGCGTTGGCCGAATGGCTTTTGTCGCCGATCCGCAGGGCGTGACGTCTTACATCATGAAACCCACGCCGCCCGCCGATAACCCCGACGCGACAAGCACCAGCTTTGCCGCGACCACGCCGATGGTCGGCCACTGTGCGTGGAACGAACTGTCCACCACCGATCCCGAAGCCGCCAAGGCGTTCTATGGCAAGCTCTTCGGCTGGGTCAAAGATGGCGACATGGATATGGGACCACTAGGCAGTTATGAATTTTTGCGCGACGCAGCCGGTCGCTTCGCCCTTGGCGCTGTGATGCCTAAAACGCCCAACATGCGGGCGTCAATGTGGACCTATTACTTCCGGGTTAAAGACATTGATGCCGCAACCGCAATGATCGCCAACCACAGCGGAACGGTAATCCAAGAGCCAATTGCAATCCCCGGCGGCGATTTCAGCATGGTCGGCATAGATCCCCAAGGCGCACCGTTCGGACTGGTCGGCGCGCGAATTTAAAAAGGAGAAAGAGTATGAAAACCCGTTATCAAATCATGACAGTACTTGCACTGACCGCATCATCGCTGGGTATTGTTTACGCCAAGACCGCGGCCAACGATTTCACCATCGGCAAAGCGAACCGGCCCGCCGACGATGTTACCCGCGATGCCGCACGCAAGCCAGCCGAGATGGTCAAGTTCGCGATGATCAAGCCGGGGCAAACCGTCGTCGATATGTTACCCGGCACTGGCTATTTCACGCGAGTATTCTCGCAAGCCGTCGGCCCCAAAGGCAAGGTCGTGGCCTTGGTCCCCGATGTCTACGCCGCAGCCAACCCGCAAATGGGCACCGGCATCAAGTCGCTCGCCGCAGAACCGGCTTATGCCAATGTCGAGGCGGCAATCCGCAGCCTGCTTGAGGTAGGCCCGCCCGGCAGCGTCGACCGGGTTTTTACAGCGCAGAATTATCACGATCTGCGCAGCACCAAGCTGCCCCCGCAAACCGGCGAAGCGGTTAACAAAGCGGTGTTTGCAGCACTCAAACCAGGCGGCATGTATATCATCATCGACCATAGCGCCGCCGCTGGGTCGGGCCTTCGCGATGTCGATACGCTCCACCGCATCGACGCAGCGACGCTAAAAGCCGAGGTAGTCTCGGTCGGATTTAAATTCGCCGGCGAGAGCAAGTTGCTCACCAACAAAGCCGATGATCGGAGCAAAATTGTGTTCGATCCGGCGATCCGCGGCAAGACTGACCAGTTTGTCTACCGTTTCGAAAAGCCCAAGAAATAGGAGAAGGCTAATGGCAAAGAACACCATATGCTTGTGGTATAACAATGATGCCGAAGAAGCGGCCCACTTTTACGCCGCCACCTTTCCCGATAGCAAGGTCGGAGCAGTGCATTATGCCCCCAGCGATTCTCCTGGCGGTACAGCAGGCAGCGCGATGGTTGTCGAATTCACTGTCTGTGGCATCGCTTGCATCGGCCTCAATGGCGGTTCGCTCTTTCCGCACAGCGAGTGTTTTTCCTTCCAGATCGCGACCGACGACCAGGTCGAAACCGACCGCTACTGGAACGCCATCGTCGGTAACGGCGGGCAGACAAGCCAGTGCGGGTGGTGCAAAGATAAATGGGGCGTCAACTGGCAGATCACCCCGCAAGTATTGACCGACGCGATAGCGCAGGGCGGCGACGTCGCCAAACGTGCGTTTGATGCGATGGCGACGATGGTAAAAATCGACGTCGCCGCGATCGAAGCGGCGGTGAAGGGATGAGCCCGATCAGGGCATTCGGAGCACTCGTTGCCGGTGCGCTTGTTTGGGAGGCGATAGTGATTCTTTCAACTCTTGCGGGGCGGCTTGTTTGGCCAGAATATAGCGCTGTTGAAGAACTACGTGTGTTCACTCTTGATATGCTCTTTTCGAGACTGATGGTCGGAGCTATTGCAACCGTGGCATTTGGCGCAGTGGTGGCTTGGGTAGTTCGTGACGACAAGCGAACATTTGGCGTGGTCCTTGCCCTGTGGTTAGCATATTCTGTGGTGGATCATTACTTTGTTTGGGACCAGTTTCCAGCTTGGTATCACTTGCTTTACCTTGCCTACATCGTGCCATTGGCCGCATTAGGGAGAAAATTAGTGGGGAGGTACATAGGCCTGCCTTCGAAGCGATGATGACCATGATCCTCCACGGCCACCCCTTTTCATCCTATACTTGGAAGGCGCTGATCGCGCTGTACGAGAAGGAACTGCCCTTCACCCTGCAAAGCGTCGAAGACGATTTCGCGGCAAATCAGGATGCCGGCCATCGACTTTCCGAGATCTGGCCGCCCAACAAATTTCCGGTGCTTGAAGATGGCGAAGATGTGCTCATCGAAAGTTCGATCCTGATCGAGCATCTCGACTTTGCTTATCCTGAAACCAAACGGCTGATCCCTGCCGACCCAGCCAAAGCGCTCCAAGTGCGCTTCATGGACCGGGTGTTCGACAATCATGTGATGGCCAACATGCAGGCGGTTGTGGCTGAGCATTTGCCGTTTATCACCGAAAAACCCGATCCTATGCGGATTGACCGGGCAAACGGTGCGCTTTCGACGATCTACCGCTGGCTCGACGAAAAACTACCCGAAGAAGGCTGGGCGTGTGGTGACGACTTTACGCTTGCCGATTGCGCGGGAGCGCCCGCTTTATTTTACGCCGATTGGGTGCGCCCAATCCCTGGCGAATTGACGCGGCTCAAGGCCTATCGCGCAAAGGCGCTGGCCTGGCCATCGGTTGCGCGAGCAGTCGATGGCGGGCGGCCTTTTCGCCATTATTTCCCGCTCGGCGCGCCGGACAAGGATTGAACAAGGAGCATCAAATGACCGTAAATGCAGAAAATGGCTGGGCGCTCTCCGTCAGCCGATTCATCGCCGCTCCGCCTGAAAAGGTGTGGCACGTCATGGCCAACCGAATCGAGGAATGGTGGTGCCCCAAGCCATGGCGTGCCGAGTTCGAAAAGCTCGAACGCCGCGCCGGTGGGGCGTCGACCTGTACGATGTACGGCCCCGACGGCGAAGTGAATCCGCATCCCGGCACCGTGCTCGCTTGGGATGAAGGGCGACGCTTTGCTTTTACCGACGCGATCGTCGGCGACCTGATGCCCGCTGGGCCGTTCATGATCGGCGTGTGGGAAATCGCGGCAGAAGGTGAAGGCACCCGCTACACCGCGATCGCACGGCATTGGGACGAGGCGACGGCAAAACGGCATGAAGAAATGGGTTTTGCCGAAGGCTGGGGTGCGTGTGCCGACCAGCTGGTGGCTTTGGCCGAAGCCTGACCCCGGATCCCGTCCGGGGTTGACGCGTCGTCACGCTAAAGCATGACTTGGCGCGTCAAAAATCCACCAGCTCATAATGCTTGGGCGGCGCAATTACTTCCATGCGTTCGGACAATAATGGCCGGAAACTCGGTCGGGATTTGAACATGCCGTACCATGCCTTGGTCTGTTCATGCCCGGTCCAGTCGACGCCGCCCAGATAGTCGGCCACCGAAATCTGCGCGGCAGCGGCCAGATCGGCCATGCTCATCGTCGAACCCGCCATCCACGCGCGGTGGTCGATTAGGTAATCGACATAATCAAGGTGGCCGTTGCACAGTTTCATCGCTTCGCGCAGCACTTTTGAATCGGGCGGCTGGCGGTCGACAAGGCGTTTTTTCATCCGCTCGTGCAGCAAGGGCTGAGTCACATCGCCATAGAATTGCTCGTCAAACCATGACACCAGTCGCCGGACCTCAGCACGGTATTGCGCGGTGCCGGGGATCATCGGGCTGGCGGGCACGGTCTCGTCAATATATTCGCAGATCGCCACCGAATCCGACAGCGTGATATTGCGTTCCGCATCGCGCATCACGGGCGTTCGGCCCGCCGGGTTCATGTGCAAAAAGTCGTCACGCTGCTCCCACGGATTTTCGCGGACCAGGCTATATGCGACACCCTTTTCACCCAACAGCAGGCGCACTTTGCGCGAAAACGGACAAAGCGGATATTGATGGAGATGCCACATGCCGCCCTGTTAGGGCGGGGCACCCCGAAAGGGAAGGCCTGTCTTTCGACATCGGAAAATGGTGCCCGCAAGAGCGCTCGAACCTCCCCCGTCGGCCCTAGCCGACAACCACAAAAAGCGTGGAGGTGGTTCTGCGTAAATGGTGCCGGAAGAGGGACCGTGAAATCACAGTAAAGACCTGTTTACTATGGTTTTGTAACTTTCATTTCACCGTTTGATACCGTCAAAAGTACCGTCAAGTCGTCCGCGTTGGTCCTCAATAAGGACTCAAATCAGGGCGGACCTCATTGAACGCG
>JANLRW010000270.1:0-2473 GCA_031361925.1 Sphingomonadales bacterium | reverse complement strand
TCAGCGAGGTTCGCGGTAAAGCTTTGTTCGAGCGCAAAATAGGTCACCTCAAACTTTTTGGGATCGACGGGCACACGGTCGTTCTTAACCGAAACGCTCCCTTCCTTGGGTGCCCTCTTGCCTTCGTCGCCGTCAGCGGGTTGCGCTGGCTCGTCGCTTCGTTCGACCAGCTTTGGCCGGTGTGGGTCTTCATGCGACGGTTTACCGGCTATTCCGCCCGTGAAATAGACGGCGGCTCCCGCGCCGGCAGCGGTGAGCAGCGTGGCACCGCAAGCGAGCAGCAATATCTTCTTCACCTTGCCGCTTTTCGGCTTTTCGTCAGGGGTTTTTGCTTTGGTCATGGCATGTCACTTTTCTGTTTAGGCAAAGCGGCCATCTGGCCGGTTGCGCGCTTGGGTGGATTGGGGTTGCGCGGCGGCAAACGGTGCCGCGTTTCGTGGGGGAGGATGCGGATGCCGCGAACCGTTATGCTGACTCGTTGACAGGTCAACGCCCGCCATTTTGACGCCCGATTGGCGCAATTCTTCGATCAGGCGCGGTTGTTCGGCGGCGATGATTTGCGCTGCGCGTTCGGCGGTCGCGGTCATCTCGACCTTTAACCCTTCGGACGAACGCGCCAGTTGGACGTCCAGTTGTCCAAGCGATTGCGGCAACAGGCGAAAGCGCAAACTCTCGCCATCGTCCGATGCTGCGATGATTTCCTGCGCCAGATTACCGATCCACGCGAGGTCGCGGGCAAGGTCGAGTTGGTGGGCAAGCTGGGGTGCGGCGGTTGGCGAAGCCGGGGTCGCGTTGACGGCGACTGGTTCGCTCGCCGGTCGGTGGTTGGGAAACGAACTGCCGGTGGTGTCGGCATTGGCCTCCATAAATGATTGTGGCGGCGCATCGTCTGGCGATTTGCTGTGATCCGGCAACGCCCGCGCGGCTGTGTTAATTGCCTCTAACGGTGTTGCTACGGCGGGCGCCCAGTGTGTTACGACCGGACAAGGTCCGGCCATGGTAGCCGCTACCGCCGCTGCACCCACGATTTCCGCAAATGGAATAACATGGCCGGACTCGATGGCGGGCAGCTCGTGCTCCGGCGGTTCATCGGTAAGTATTTCGGCGGAAGCGTCCGCGCGGGGACATTCAAAATTCACGGTCGGCAGACGCTTCGCTTGGACCGCTGCGACCGGCTGATCCGGTATTGGCATTACCGCGTCTGGAAGCGCAGATGAAACGGCGAAGACGGCACTAAAGCTCTCGGCTGCTGCCGCCGCGGGCTGAAGCGTTGCGCAAACCGGCAATTGGGGCAGGGCGCTCAATGGCATCATGACGCGTCGCTCTCCACTCTTGCTGGTCGGCGGGTAATGCGGTTGGCATTGGCGCGATGTTCATCGGCCTTTGCAACCGTGGCCAAAGTCCTTTGCAGCACGGTCTGTGCGCCACCGGATTTCAGGTGCGCGGTCACGGCGCCGCTGTGCTTTTCAACACGGCGGTTGGTTGCTTCAGCCAGCGGCTTGAGCGTTGCCCGCGCGGCGCGGTCCAGACGCAACTTCAGTTCGGATCTGGCCGCAAACGATGCGCCGGTTGGTATGAAATCTGCCGCACCGAGATCGCTTGTCAGCGCTTTGAGCCGCGCAACAATGCCCTCGATGTGCCGCAGGTCGCGGTCGGCGCGGGCAAGGCCAAGTTCAGCGATACGCCTTTCAATCGCTCTAATTTTTGCGATCCGCGCACATGTCTTGACGTGCGCGTTCATGACCCGAAGCCTTCGACCAGCGCATCCCGAGCCTGTTCAAAACCGATATTTTCGCCAACAGGCTGGCTGATATATTCGACCATATAGGGTTGTGCGACCATCGCTGCATCGAGCGTTTCGTCATTCCCCGCAACATAAGCGCCCATCATGACGAGGTCGCGATTCTGTTCGTAGCTCGACCAATATCGTCGGAAATTAGCCGCAGCCGCCAAGTGCGTTTCATCGACAATATCGGGCATGATCCGCGACAATGATCGCGACAGGTCGATTGCCGGAAATATGCCGCTTTCCGCCAGCGACCGCGACAGCACGATATGCCCGTCGACAATCGCGCGCGCGGCATCGACGACCGGGTCGTCAAGGTCGCCGCCATCGGCCAGCACGGTGTAGATCGCGGTGATCGAACCGCCGGTGCGGATATCAACGCCCGCGCGCTCGACGATCTGCGGGATCAGCGACAGCGACGACGGGGTATATCCCTTCATGGTCGGTGGTTCGCCCATTGCCAGCCCGATTTCGCGCTGGGCATGGGCAACGCGGGTCAGGCTGTCGATCATCAGCAACACGCGCTTGCCCTGATCCCGGAAATATTCGGCTATCGCGCTGGCGCGCATCACGGCGCGAAGACGCAGCAAGGGTGAATGGTCGGCGGGGACGGCAACGACGACCGATCTCGCGGCCACGGGCTTTAATTTGGTTTGAACGAAATCGCTGACTTCGCGTGCACGTTCG
>JANLRW010000238.1:0-11140 GCA_031361925.1 Sphingomonadales bacterium | reverse complement strand
GCGCGATATCGTGCGTATGGTCAACCGCGACCGCAATATCTTTGGCGCGATGTTGCTACAGATGGATCAAGCCGACGCGATGATTACCGGCGTTACCCGGCCGTTTGCCGATACGATGCGCGAGTTGCGGCGGGTGCTTGTCCCTAAAACGGGCCAGACACCTTTCGGTGTGCACGTGATGGTCGGCAAAAGTCACACCGTGTTCATTTCGGACACCACGGTCAACGAACGGCCGACAGCGTCCGAACTGGCCGATATCGCCGAACAGACCGCGATGGTTGCGCGGCGGATGGGTCATACGCCGCGTGTTGCGTTCCTGTCGTTTTCGACCTTTGGCAATCCGCACGGCAACTGGCTTGACAATATTCGCGGCGCAGTGGCGCTGCTCGATGAACGCAAACCCAATTTTGAATATGAGGGCGATATTCCGCCCGACGTTGCGCTTAATCCAGCGATGATGGCGCGTTACCCGTTTTGCAGGCTCTCAGGCCCCGCCAATGTGCTGGTGATGCCAGGGCTGCAATCGGCCAATCTTAGCGCAAAATTGCTACGCGAACTCGGCGGGGATCAGGTGATCGGGCCGATGCTGGTTGGCATCGAGCGCCCCGTCCAGATTGCAACGATGGCGTCGAGCGCCAGCGATTTGGTCACGCTGGCGGTGCTGGCGGCAGCCGGGGTAGTCGAATAAAGCCTAGTTCGGGCTGTTCGGTGTGCTGCCTTGGCCACTGCCCGCGCCGACCGATCCGATATTGCCGAAAACTTCTTCAAAGAAGCTCGCATTGCGACCAAGCGTCGGCGTCTTGTCCCCGTTCGGGCTTATATTGGCAATATTTTCGATGCCGGACTTGTTCGCAGAAACAACATTTCCGCCAGCGTCAAACCGCACCTTCAACACATATTGGGTGGTCGCCTTGGGCTGGGCAAAGGCCAACTGTCTTGTGTCGCGAGCATAATAATACCAGTCATTCTGGTCAAACTGGCCGACGAAGGTCGGGCGGCCCAGCGACGCCTGCACCGATTCCTTGTTATCGACGCCCGGCTGCACCGCCGCCAACAGCGTTTCATCGCCAACATAACCCTGATGCGCGCGCAAACGGGTGCAACCCGACGTCACCACTGACGCGGCAACCAACATGGTCAGGCTGATCATTTGCGGCTTGCGCATATTATTCTCCGGCATTTGCGAAACTTCGGTAGCTTTGCCATTGCATCCTTGAACACCAAGATCAATATGCAAGTCCTGATGAACGCCGGATTAGCCGAAAGAACACAGTCGCAATGTCGCTTTTAAAACGCATATTCGGTTCGTCTGGACCCGACCCCAAATTAAAGCTGGTGCCGTTATACCACCAGGTCGTAGCCCATGCCCGGCAACAGCATTGGTATGAGGCGGGGCAAGTGCCCGACAGCATTGACGGCCGGTTTGATATGGTGTCGGCGATCCTGACGTTAGTATTGCTCCGGCTGGAAGAGACAGGCTTACTGGCACAGGATATGGCCTATCTGACCGAAGTGTTTGTCGATGATATGGACGGGCAGTTACGCGAATCAGGTGTCGGCGATGTGATTGTCGGCAAACATATGGGTAAGATGATGTCGGCGCTCGGCGGCCGGCTCGGTGCCTTTCGTGAAGGTTTGGCGAAACCAGGGATGCTCGACGAAGCAATCATGCGTAACATTTATCGCAGCGAGGCTGCCGACCCGGTGGCATTGGCGCATGTCCGTCAGGGGCTGCTCGATGTCGAACGCGCGCTCGCGGCACAGTTGCCCGACATGATCGTCGAGGGCAATGCGGCGTGGTAGGCCCGAACGAGTTTAGCCATTTTGTGAAACTTGACGAAATCGGCGCTGGTCCGTCCAAAGTGAAGCTATCTGCGGATTCGGAAGCGCGGAACGGGTTGGTCGCTCGCTTTAATTTGGCGGCACTGGACAGTTTAGACGCAGAACTTGCGGTTTCGCGTGGTGCCAAGGGTGTGCTGGCTGAAGGCCGCATAAGCGCGACATTGTCACAATATTGCATCGCGACTGGTGATCCCGTTCCTGCTGTGCTGGACGAGCCGGTGGCCATTCGCTTTATCCCGGAGCCTATTGTCGGCGCAGATGCCGAAATTGAATTGAATGCCGATGATTGCGACACGATGTTTTTTGACGGGCAAGGTGTCGATCTGGGAGAAGCGGTCGCGCAAACACTTGGATTGGCGCTCGACCCCTATCCGCGCAGTCCGGACGCTCAAAAAGCTTTAAAGGCCGCGGGCGTCAAGGCCGAAGACGAGGTCGAGCCGCTGGGCGCTCTGGCTGGGCTAAAAGACCTGCTGGCGAAGAGATGAGTGCAAAGTGCAATGTTTGACGTCCAGTTGCGGCGAATGGTTGATCCAGCACTGAACCGCATCGCCGGCGCACTGGCAAAAAACGGCGTCGGCGCAAATGCGCTAACCGTGTTCGGGGCAGTGGTTGGATTGGCTGCCGCCATTGCGATTAGCCAGAACAGCCTTGGCTTGGCTCTCTTGCTCATCATCGGCAACCGGCTGATCGACGGGCTCGATGGTGCGATCGCACGGATCAAAGGCCCAACCGAACTTGGCGGCTATCTCGATAGCTTGGCCGATTTTCTATTTTATGTGTCGGTGCCGGTGGGGTTCGGTATCGCTGTACCTACCAACCAGCTGGCGGCATTGCTGCTGGTGGCCAGCTTCACCCTGACAGCGGTAAGCTTTCTGGCCTTCGCCGCCATCGCCGCGCGCAATGACAGCGACGGAGCGCACGGACCAAAGGCATTTATTTATACAACCGGGCTGATGGAAGGTGGCGAGACCACCGCGTTCTTCATAGCATTTTGTATGTTACCTGCGCACTTTTCGTCTCTTGCGCTGGTATTTGCCGCGTTGTGCGTGCTCACGGTAATCCAGCGTATCATGCTGGCGGCAAAGACGTTCGGCTAACCCCGCATCCAACGAAACCACCGTTCGGCCCAAATCAGTAACCCCTCGGGCTTGCGCTCCAGACCATATTGCCCTGCGGCATATTTGTTCGCCTCGGCCCAGGTGGGATACGGATGAATCGTCTGCAAAATTTTGCGCAAGCCCAGATTGTGCTTCATCGCGAACGTAATTTCGGCCAACGTCTCGCCTGCATGTGCGCCAATAATGGTTGCACCGAGTATCGTATCGCTGCCCGCGGCGGTCAGGATTTTGACGAACCCCTTTGCCTCGCCCTCCGCAATGGCGCGGTCGAGATCGTCGAGGTCGTAGCGCGTCACCTCATGCGCGATCCCTCGCGCGGTGGCTTCGGCTTCGGTCAGCCCGACCGCCGCCAGCTCTGGTTCGGTATAGGTCACGCGCGGCAACACGCGGTAGTCGGCACGGTATTTTTTGAATGGCCTCGCCAGCGCGTTGACGCTGGCATACCAAGCTTCGTGACTGGCGCCGTGGGTCAGTTGCTGGTTGCCCGCGACGTCACCGGCGCACAGGATGTGCGGCATGTTGGTGCGTAAGAAATCATCGGTTTCGATTCTGCCTTCGACCACGAGGCCAAGCTCTTCAAGGCCAAATCCGGTAACACGCGGCTTGCGGCCGACAGCGATGATGATATCGTCAAAACCAATCGCTTTCTCGCCTTCAGCGCCTGCCACAACCAGGGTCTTGCCACCTTCGAAACGAAGCGCTTTGTGCGTTGTGAGCACCAATATGCCCTCGGACTGAAGCTGTCCTGTGACCAGCTCTGCAGCATCGGCCTCTTCCTTCAGAAGCAACCGGTCGGCCATTTCGACGATAGCGACCTGGCTGCCCAATCGCTGGAACGCCTGCGCGAGCTCGCAGCCAATCGGTCCGCCACCTAGGATAACCAACCGTTTTGGTGCCGCTTTGCGGTCCGCCATCGCATCCCACAAAGTCTCACTGGTAAGATAGCCGCTATCTTCCACCCCCGGCAGCGGCGGGATGACCGGCGCGGCACCAGTGGCGATGATGAAGGCCTTGGCTGTCATCTTGCGTTTGCCGTCGATCTCGACCGTCCACGGGTCGACAAAACGGGCATAGCCGTTTACACAATCGACGCCGAGGCCGTTGAATCGCTCGACGCTATCATGTGGCTCGATGGCCGTTATAACGTCGCGCACACGCCGCATGACGGCAGTGAAGTCAATCACAGCTGGTGGCGTATTGACGCCAAAGCGTGCCGCGTCTTTGACCATGTGCGCGACCCGTGCGCTTTTGATGAGCGCCTTTGACGGCACACATCCGGTGTTTAGACAATCACCGCCCATCGTGTGCGCCTCGATCAAAGTCACCTTAGCCTTCACCATTGCGGCGATATAGGCCGAGACCAATCCAGCCGACCCCGCGCCAATTACGATCAGGTTGCGGTCAAAGCGTTTCGGGCGTTTAGCCACGGCGGCGGTTCACGAACCCGATCAGCGCTTTTGCCGCCCACGGGAACAGCGCAAGCGCGACGAACGAGCCAATCAGTGTCGGCGACAGCAGCCCCGATGTCGATTGGATCTGGCTAATCTGGGTGCCCGCATTCACGAACACGATGGTTGCCGCGAGCATACCTAATTGGCTGACCCAGAAAAATGTCCACGTCTTGATCCGCGTCAAACCCATCAGCAGGTTGATGACAAAGAATGGAAACACCGGGATCAGCCTTAGGGTGAAGAGATAAAACGCTCCGTCTTTGGCCAGACCGTCGTCAATAGCGCGTAACCGCTCCCCGAATTTACCCTGCACCCAATCACGCAGCAAGTAACGCGAACTCAGAAACGCCAAGGTCGCGCCGATGGTGGAGGCGAACGACACGATAGCAGTCCCGACCGCCAATCCGAACAATGCTCCTGCAACCAAACTCATGATCGCGGCACCGGGGATGGAAAGCCCAGTGATCGCGACATAGAGCATGAAAAACCCCGCCACATAAAGCAGCGGGTTGGCATCTTTGGCAGCAATGATTTCCACCTGGCGCGCCTTGAAACTTTCAAGGCTCAGATATTGGCCGAGGTCGAACACAAAATAAGCCGCAATCGCGCCGACCAATATCAGGACCAAAGCTGCTTTTTTCATCATGGTCCCTATCCGGATGGGGTGGTCAGGTTGTTAATGGCATCAGAACGGCACGTCGTCATCCAAGTCATTATCGAAATCGCCGCCGCCAAAGCCGGAAGAGCCGCCTTGCCAGTTGCTGCCCGACTGTCCGCCGCCGCCCGACGAACCGCCACCCGCTGAACTGCCGCTGCTCCAGCCTTCGTTTGACCCCCCGCCGCCCGAACCACCTTTAGCGCCGTCGAGCATCACCAACTTGCCATCAAACCCGGCAACCGACACTTCGGTGGTGTAACGGTCATTGCCCGAGGCATCTTGCCATTTGCGTGTGCGTAAGCTGCCTTCGATGTAGACTTTGCTGCCTTTGCGCAGGAAACGTTCGGCAACCCCCACCAATCCGTCGGAGTTCAGCACGACGCTATGCCATTCGGTACGTTCTTTTTTTTCGCCGGTATTTTTGTCTTTCCAATCCTCAGAAGTCGCGATCCGCAAGTTGCAGATGCGTCCGCCATTCTGGAATGATTTGACCTCGGGGTCAGCGCCCAGATTGCCGACGATAATTACTTTATTGACGCTGCCCGCCATATCCCACCCCTTGATCTTATTGGAAGCGCTGACCGTTCAAAGGCCGAGCGCAGTTGCTGTCCAATAGGTAGCCCCTGCGGCGATATAGGCAAGAGCAAACAGGTAAGTGACCATGAATATCGGCCATTTCCAGCCATTGGTTTCACGCTTGGCAACGGCGATGGTCGAGATACATTGCGGTGCAAAAACGAACCATGCGAGGAATGCGAGGGCGGTGGCCAGCGACCATTGCCCCGCCAGCCGGTCGCCAAGCGCCATCGCAGTTGCATCCTCATCGCCGGCATCGACCGAATAGGCGGTGGCGAGTGCTGCGACGGCCACTTCGCGTGCAGCCATTGCGGGGATCAACGCCAGCGATATTTTTTCGTTGAAACCGATCGGCTTGGTTACCACCGCAAGACCCGACGCAATGCGTCCTGCCACTGAATATTCGCTTTGGGTCATCTCGCTGCCGATGGGAACCTTGGGGAAGCTCAATAACACCCACAAGATGATCGTCGAGGCAAAGATGATCGTGCCAGCGCGGCGCAAAAATACCCAAGCGCGCTGCCACAGGCCAATCGCGATGTCGCGAATCAGCGGCAGCTGGTAACGCGGCATTTCGATGAGAAAGCTACTGTTGCTGCCCTTGGCTACCGTCCGGCGGAGGAACAACGCGGCGACCATCGCGCCCACTATTCCCGTGAGATAGAGCACAAAGAGGACCGTTCCTTGCAACCCGATACCAGGGCCAATCACGCGGGCGGGAATGAATGCACCGATGATCACCGTATAGACAGGCAATCGCGCCGAGCAGGTCATCAGTGGCGCGATCAGGATCGTCGTCAAGCGGTCCTTTTGGTCCATAATCGTCCGCGTCGCCATGATGCCCGGGATGGCGCAGGCAAAGGACGACAGCAGCGGAATGAAGCTATGGCCCGACAATCCGACGCTCGCCATCATCCGGTCCATCACGAATGCAGCGCGCGTCATATAGCCTGTCGCTTCGAGGATCAGGATGAAGAGGAACAAAATTAAGATCTGCGGCAGGAAGACCACAACCGAGCCAACGCCCGCCAATACACCTTCAATCAAGAGCGAACGAATGAAGCCCTCGGGCAATGCCGAGGCGACGCCATTGGATAGCATCGCAATGCCAGCCTCAATCCAGCCGATAGGCGCTTCTGACCACGCGAACACCGATTGGAACATCACGAAGAGAAGCCCAAACAGGATTAACGGACCTGCCAGCGGGTGCAGCAGGATTTTGTCGAGCGTCCGCGTCCATTGCCGTGTCGCGGTTTCCTTGACGATGACGGCATTGGCGATTTTATGCGCTTTTGCGGTCAGGACTTTGCGTTCTTCGAAGGGCAGAGGGGCGGTTGGTTTGATCCGCAGTTGCGGCTCAAGCGTCTCGATCAGAACGTCGAGCCCACGCTTGCGCACGGCAACGGTCGGAACCACAGGCACACCGAGTTCCACAGATAGCTTGGCCGGGTCCAGCTCCAGCCCGTCGCGGGTCGCCAGATCGACCATATTGAGCGCGACCACCACCGGTAGCCCGAGCGCAATTAATTCCAGCGTGAAGCGCAAATGATTGTCGAGATTACCTGCATCGACGACAATGATCAAAGCATCGGGGCGGCGGTGGCCTTCGAGCTTTCCAAGCACCACATCACGGGTCACTGCTTCGTCGAGGCTGTCGGGCGAGAGGCTGTAAGCGCCGGGCAAATCGACCAGTTCGACCGGGCGGCCATCAGACAGCGATATCCGCCCGCTTTTACGTTCGACCGTGACCCCGGGATAATTGGCAATTTTCTGCCGGGCGCCGGTCAGCGCATTGAACAGCGCGCTCTTGCCCGCGTTGGGGTTGCCAACCAGCGCGACGAGCGGCATCGCTTCGGTCATGCGGGTACCTCGCAGGTGATCGCGGCGGCTACCTTGCGGCGCAGCGCAATCGTCATCCGGCCGACACGCACCGCAATCGGATCTTTCCACAGCAATATGCCCTTGTGCAGCGCCTCGATTCCTACGCCTTCTTCCAGCCCCAATGAACGCAAACGGTGGCCTTCACCGTCGGGCATCGCCGCCCAATCTATGGCGCGCACGACGGCGTGTTTGTTCAGGGGAAGCTGGTCCAGTTGCACGCGGCCTATCTGCAACCGATTCGCAATAACATCAAGTGTGGAATCGCTTTAGCGCGGCGGGTAACGTAAGCGCCCGATAAAACGTGACAGGCTTGGCATATATTCAGTCCGCGCTTTGGCTTGCGCCTTCGCCTTTTCAAACTGCATGACATTGTCGATGCGGCGGTCAAGAAAGGCCCGGGAATCGGTGAAATCCTCGCTATCATCATTGACGAAGACAACAAGTAAGCTGCCATACACCGCAGACAATGTCAGCCGCTTGGTATAATGGTTGAAATCGGTCGCGGTATCGCCTGCTAAACGCCAGTTCCGGTCAGCGGTGCGCCAGCCGATCTTGGCGGCTTGCGCCACATTCTGGGGCATTGCCATAATCGCCATCGCACGGCGCAAGGCTTCACGGTCGGGAGCCATGATGTCCATCCGCGTCGCAAGCAAAGCGGTAATACGTTGGCGAATTTTCATGATGCCTAGCTTTTCGGGCGGCAATCGGCGGGCGACTTCTGAATCAATGCTGTCAATCCAGCCGTCGATCATCGCCATCGCGCCATCTTTACAGGCGAGTTGGGCGACATCGGGGTCAACACCGATTTCTTGCGATGCGGCCAATATCGCGGCTGTGCTCCATCCATCAAACGCTGCATTTCGACCGATAGCTGGCGCCAGCGCCACGCGGATTTCATCAAGCGTCGGATCGGCGGGAAGAGGTTGGGTTTGCATAGCCATGATGTAGGCGCAAGGCGGCCTCAAGAAAAGGCCTATTGCTTGCGAACGAGCACGAGCGCTACCATCACCATAAAACCACCGAAAATGTCCACGGCGCTCAATATCTCGCCAAACGCAATCCACCCCGCTGCGGCCGACAACGCCGGTTGCAACAACAAAGCCAGTCCAATCACCAGCGGGCTGAAATGCGGCAGCGCATATGTCAGGCAGCCCTGCCCGAAAAACTGCGATGAAAAGGCCAGCAATAGCACCGGCCACCATATTGTTGGAATAATCTGTTCACCAGCAACCAGCGCCGCCGGCAGCAAAACAAACGCCGCGACGGTGCTCGCCATCGCCAGTGCACTCCAGCTTTCGGTGGTGTCACGAACGCGGATCATGATGACTAGGTATACCGTATACGTAACGCCCGCGCCGAGCGAGAGCAGATCTCCGGCAAAGTTATTCGGCGATAGTTCAAGGCTCTGGCTCAGGAGCAAGCCTGCCCCCACAAATGCCAATAATATGGCGAGTATTTGCCATTTGCCCGGAAGCTTGCGCGCCACGAAGATTCCATAAATAACCAGCAATAAGCTGGCGCAATTGGCAAACAACGTCGCATTGCCGAGTTTGGTTTGAAATATCCCGATATGCCACGCGATGATGTCGATGCCGAAGAACAACCCGGCCAACGCCGTCAAGCCAAGGATTGACGCCCTCGCCGATGCTATCTGGAAACCAGCGCGCCAGCCCATTAAAGCCAGAAACGGCACCGCCAAAGCCAGCCGCCAGAACCCCGTCGCGATCGGTCCGCTATCGGCATAGCGGACCAAAAGCGGTCCGAAAGCAATCGTCACATTGCCCGCGACCAAGGCGGCAAAGGCGAGCGGCGGAGCACTGTCCTGATGGAAAATCTTGTCCTGCATAAACCCCCGTTGCAATTTGCAACGCTTATCCGCATCTTGGCCTCAAACCAACGCCTTATCTTGGAGATGTTATGAGCCTTACGCTTTTCGACCCTGTGAACCTCGGTGCGATTGACGCGCCTAATCGGATATTGATGGCTCCGCTGACACGAGGGCGTAGCAATGCGGGCCATGTGCCCGTGAGTGAGTTGAAAGCCGAATATTATGGCCAGCGCGCCAGTGCGGGCCTGCTGATTGCTGAAGCAACCGGCATCAGCCAAGAAGGACTTGGTTGGCCGTCGGCACCCGGAATCTGGTCGGACGAGCAAGTGGCGGCATGGAAGCCTGTCACCGACGAAGTCCACGCCCGCGGCGGACGGATCATCCTGCAGCTGTGGCACATGGGCCGCCTCGTACACCCCGACTTTTTGGGCGGTGAGCAGCCTGTATCTGCATCGGCGACAACCGCCCCGGGCGACGCGCATACCGCAACCGGCAAAAAACCTTATGTTGAGGCGCGCGCGCTGGAAACATCGGAAATCCCGCGCGTCATCGCTGACTATGTTCACGCCGCCAGAAACGCCATTGCCGCCGGTTTTGACGGTGTGCAAATCCACGGCGCAAATGGGTATTTGATTGACCAGTTCCTGCGCGACAACAGCAATTTCCGCACTGATCAATATGGTGGCCCGGTCGAGAACCGGACCCGTCTGCTGCGCGAAGTGACGCAGGCGGTGGCCGATGCCATTGGTGCCGATCGCACCTCGGTTCGTTTGTCACCCAATGGCGAAACACAAGGTGCCGATGACAGCAATCCAGTGGCGTTATTCACCGCCGCTGCTGCCGCGTTGCAGGACATCGGCATCGCGTTCCTCGAACTGCGTGAAGTCAAACCCTACGGCAATTTCGGCCAGACCGACGTGCCCCGCGTTTCGCCGGAAATCCGCAAAGTTTTCACCGGCCCGTTGGTGCTCAATCAGGAATATACTAAGCAATTGGCCGACGATGATCTGGCGTCTGGGCTGGCCGACGCGATCAGTTTCGGGCGACCTTATATCAGCAACCCCGATCTGGTTGAACGCCTGCGCACCGGCGCGGAACTGACGCCTGACAATTATAAGACGTGGTATTCTCCGGGCGCAGAAGGGTATACCGACTATCCCGTCCTCGAAACTGTTAACGGATAAGCGCGGTGATCGAGGCGGGGTTCGGTATTTGGAGCGTTGCCATCCCTGCCTCTTTGTTGGCAGTTTTGATGATCGCCGAACGGATGTGGCCACGCCGCGAGTTGGTTCTGGGGCGGTATCCGCGTTGGATGACCCACGCCATATTCTTCATCACCAACGCAGTGATCGGCCGATTTCTGGCGCTCATCATGGTCGTTGCGGTGGCGGCCCATTGGGCAGCGGCCCAGAAATTTGGCCTGTTAAATCTGGTCGACTTGCCTTGGTGGCTGGAAACCGGAATAGCGTTCATTATTCTGGATTTCGCGATGTGGCTACAGCATGTCGCTATGCACAATGTGCCGATGTTATGGCGGATGCACGCGGTACATCACAGCGACCGCGATCTCGATGTGACCACGGCGTTGCGGTTCCATCCGTTTGAATTGGTCGTTTCGACCTTGTATAAATCGGCGTGGGTCGCGGCGTTGGGTGTTCCCGTTTTCGTGGCATTGGCGTTCGAACTATGGCTCAATGCCAATGCATTGTTCAACCATAGCAACATCGCGCTGCCCGCCCGTGTTGACCGTTGGTTGCGCCATATCCTCGTGACGCCTGATATGCAC
>JANLRW010000228.1:0-3478 GCA_031361925.1 Sphingomonadales bacterium | reverse complement strand
GATAGTAATCGGCGTCGATCCACCGGTGTCGGCTGATGGCGACGCCTGCGGAATTATCGCGGTGGGTCTTGGCCGCGATGACAAGGCCTATGTGCTGGCCGACCACAGCGTGCGCGGCGCATCGCCCGAAGGCTGGGCGCGCGCAGTGGCAGGTGCAGTCGAAGCATGGGGCGCCGACCGCGTGGTGGCCGAAGACAATCAAGGCGGCAACATGGTCGAAAGCACGCTGAGAGCTGCCGATTTGGCTATGCCGGTGAAGCGCGTTCATGCGAGCAGGGGCAAGTCAGCGCGCGCCGAACCGGTCGCGGCATTATATGAGGCGGGCCGGGCGTTCCACGTCGATGCATTTCCCGCGCTTGAGGATGAAATGTGCGGGCTGGTGGTCGGCGGCGGCTATGAAGGCCCGGGAAGGTCGCCGGATCGAGCGGACGCGCTCGTCTGGGCGATGACCGAGTTGATGCTGGGGAAGGTAAGGGCGGGGCCGAGGGTGAGTTTGCTTTAGAAACTACGAACTAGGATAAAATCATGAACATCTTTGGTTGGAAATCAACCGGGCGCGGGTTTCTGCGTCCGGGTCAGACGCGTGTCTCGCTGGCGCGCACCTATGGCAATCATTCGCTGGGCGAGTGGCCGCGAAATTATGAGGCGCAGGTGCGCGACGGGTATCTGCATAATGCCATTGCGCAGCGCGCGGTGCGGCTGGTGGCGCAAGGGGTGGCTTCGGCTCCACTGATGTCGTCGGACGATTTGGCGCTGGCGTTGGTCAAGGCGACCTCGGCCGGGCAGGCGCTCATTGAGACGGTGGCGGCGCACCTCTTGCTGCACGGCAATGCCTATGTCGAAATGCTGCCTGGCCCCGACGGTGGCCCACAAGAGCTTTATGCGCTGCGCCCCGAACGCGTGTCGGTCGAGGCCGATCCGCGCGGATGGCCGGTGGCGTTTGTGTATCGCGCTGGCGAGGCGGCGACTCGGATGCCTGCGGATAACGTTATCCACATCCGCACGATGCACCCGCTCGACGATCATTATGGTCTTGGCTGTTGGGTGCGGCGTCGGGGGCGGTCGCGATCCACAACGCGGCGGCGAAGTGGAACAAGGCGCTGCTCGACAATGCGGCGCGGCCTTCGGGTGCGCTGGTTTACGAACCCGGCGAGGGCGGCGCGTTATCGGCGGAGCAGCACGACCGGTTGAAGGAAGAACTGGCGGCAAGTTTTCAAGGCGCTGGCAATGCGGGGCGGCCAATGCTGCTTGAAGGTGGATTGAAATGGCAGGCGATGTCAATGACCCCTGCCGACATGGACTTCATCGGGCTGAAAGAAAGCGCGGCGCGTGAGATTGCGTTGGCGTTCGGGGTGCCACCGGTGTTGCTCGGGCTGCCCGGCGATGCGACCTATGCGAACTACCGCGAGGCGAACAAGGCATTGTGGGCGCAGGCGATATTGCCGCTGGCGGGCAAGATATTGGAGGCGCTGTCCGAAGGGTTGCGGCCCTGGTTTGCCGGGTTGACGCTTGGCGTCGACCTCGATGCGATCCCCGCGCTCAGCGAGGACCGCGAGCGGTTGTGGGCGCAGGTCGCGGCTGCGGATTTTTTGACAGCGGAGGAAAAACGCGCGGCGGTGGGATTAGGCCAATGACCAATGATTCGACTTTAAAGACAATGATGGAGCAGGCGTCCGAAACCGGTGCACAGCGGGCTCTAGCGCGCCTCGGTCTCGATGACCCGAGTGCCTCGAAAGACATGGCCGAGCTGCGCGAGCTGCTTTCGGCCTGGCGCGATGCCAAACGGTCGGCGCGTAAGGCGGTGATCGGCTGGGTCGTGCGGATGGGGCTGGCTTTGTTGCTCATCGGTTTGGCGGTGAAATTGGGCTTGCCCGGACTGGTGCTGAAATGACCCATCAACACGCTCAGGGGAGGCGGCTGGCCGGATACGCTGCTATCTTTGACGCGCCCGATAAGGGCGGAGATATTGTCCGTAAAGGCGCGTTTGCGCGGGCTGCGAAGGCGGGCATCCCGTTGCTGTGGCAGCATGACACGAACCGCCGCATCGGATTCATTGAAAGCCTGTCCGAAGACGACCGCGGGCTTCGCGTCGTGGCGACGATGGACGGCGATGAACCAGCGATCCGCGCCGGCTCGGGGCTGTCGTTTGGCTACCGCGTTCGGAAGATGGCTAATGGAACATATCGTGAACTTACAGATCTCGACCTCATCGAAGTAAGCGTCGTCACCCACCCCATGCAACCGCTGGCGCGGGTGCTGGCTGTAGAAACCACCCAAGGAGAATGAATATGGATTATGAAGTAAAGGCCGACCCGATTGAGGCGGTGTTTGAAGGGGCGACCGCCGAAGTGCCGGTCATCCGGCCAGTGCTGTCCGGCACAGCAGCAGCCGATCCGGCGACGGCGGCATTTGTGAACGGCTATTTGCGGCGTGGCAGCGAGCTTGAGCTGAAAAGCTTTTCTGGCATTGTCGCTGCCGACGGCGGCTTTGCGATACCCAAGGAAATTGACGAGGCAATCGACGCGACGCTGAAAAGCATCTCGCCGATCCGGGCTATTGCCAATGTCGTGCGGGTGGGGTCAGCGGGCTATCGCAAGCTGGTGACGCAGAACGGGGTGACCTCTGGCTGGGCGGCAGAAACCGCAACACGGCCCGAAACCGCGACACCGACGTTCAATGAAATCGTGCCGAGCTTTGGCGAACTTTATGCCAATCCGGCGGCGACGCAGGCGATGCTTGATGATGCCGCTTTCGATGTCGAAGGCTGGTTAGCAGGTGAGATTGCCACCGAATTTGCCAAGGCCGAGGGCAGTGCGTTTGTGACCGGCAATGGCACGAACAAGCCCAAAGGCTTTCTGGCCTCGCCGACGGCGGCGACAAGCGACGCCGTGCGGACGTTTGGGACGTTGCAATATGTCGCGTCGGGTGCGGCGGGTGCGTTCCTCGCGTCGAACCCGCAGGATAAGCTGGTCGAGCTGCTGCATTCGTTGCGTGCGCCTTATCGTCAGGGTGCCAGCTGGGTCATGAATTCATCGACGCTGGCGACGATCCGCAAGTTCAAGACCACCGACGGCGCGTTCATCTGGCAGCCGGGGCTGGTTGCGGGACAGCCCGATACGCTGCTTGGCCGGTGCAGGCACCTCAGTTGAACCTACCACCAGCAGTTATTAATGAATTGGCCGCAGCCGCAGGCCCCATAATGACCTTCCACATCGTTCAGATCGGCCGGCACATGGCATCTGCGCCCGCCGCTATCGATGTCGTTATCGCAATATAAGCCGAAGTCACATGAAAGGATGAATGTACATGCCGGACACGAACAGTTCGCGGCACCAGTTGCCATATCTCGCGGCCGCTCAGGCCCAAAAGGAAGTGACGCACAACGAGGCGCTGGCAAGGATTGATGCCTTGCTCCATCCGGTAGTGCAAGGCCGCTTGCCCGCTCCGCCGGTGCTAACTTTGGCAGATACCGGAAAAT
>JANLRW010000213.1:0-1648 GCA_031361925.1 Sphingomonadales bacterium | reverse complement strand
AGGTGCCCGTCTCACGCGACTTGGTAAGCGCTTCGTCGTTCATATGCGCGACCATTAACACCGCGCCGTTAGCCGCATCCGTCACGACCGCCGTCAATAGCCCGTTCGCATCAAATTTCGGGTTCAATTCCAGTCCGGTATTACGCGCATCTGCCATAACGCTGACTAACTGGCCAATGCAATAAGCGCAACGCCCAACGCAGCCGACAAATTCTTTGTGACAGGGGGAAGACAACGCGCATCCTGCACCCTATATGCCAGCCAGCGAAGCTCGGGCGGATTCGATATGAACATGCTGACCACCAGTCCTTATGACGACGACAAGCTGCGAGAGGAATGCGGGATCTTTGGCGTCTGCGACGTCGAAGGCGCGGCGGCAATGGTCGCGCTGGGGCTTCACGCGCTGCAGCATCGCGGCCAAGAGGCGGCGGGTATATCGAGCTTTGACGGCAAGGAATTCCATACTCACCGCGCGATGGGCCATGTTGCAGGAAATTTCGACCGCGAAGAGGTCATCGGTGGCTTGAAAGGCGAGAGCGCCACTGGTCATGTTCGGTATTCGACCACGGGCGAAACCTCGCTCCGTAACGTGCAGCCGCTCTACGCCGATCTGGTGTCGGGCGGATTTGCCGTCGCGCATAATGGGAACATCTCGAACGCGATGACGCTTCGCCGCGATCTGGTGCGGCGCGGGTCGATATTCCAGTCAACGTCGGACACCGAAGTCATCATCCATTTAGTCGCAACATCGGGCTACCGCACCTTGCTCGACCGACTGATTGACGCATTGAAGCGCGTTGAGGGTGCTTATTCGCTGATCTGTCTGACTAACGAGGGTATGATTGCCTGCCGCGACCCGCTGGGCATCCGTCCTCTGGTGATGGGCAAGCTTGGCGAAGCCATTATCTTCGCGTCGGAAACCGTGGCGCTCGATATCGTGGGCGCAGAGTTCATCCGCTCGATCGAACCCGGCGAACTGGTCGTGGTTCGCGACGGCGTGGTGACGTCGCATAAACCGTTCCTCACAATGTCGGCACGCCCCTGCATTTTCGAGCACGTGTATTTCTCGCGGCCCGATTCCATCGTCGATGGCAACAGCGTCTATTCGGTGCGCAAGGCCATTGGTGCTGAACTGGCGAAAGAAAACGGAGTCGATGTCGATTACGTCATCCCCGTTCCCGACAGCGGGACGCCCGCTGCAATTGGTTATGCCGAAGCGGCAGGCATTCCGTTCGAGCTCGGCATTATCCGCTCGCATTATGTCGGGCGCACCTTCATCCAGCCCGGCGACGGCGTCCGCCATCTGGGCGTGAAGCTGAAGCACAATGCCAACAGGCACCTTGTCGCGGGAAAAAAGATCGTGCTGATCGACGATTCGATTGTGCGCGGCACCACCAGCCTGAAGATCGTGCAAATGATGCGCGAAGCGGGTGCGGCCGAGGTGCATATGCGGATCGCCAGCCCGCCGACGATGAATAGCTGCTTTTACGGCGTCGATACTCCGGAGCGTTCAAAGCTGCTCGCCAGCAACATGGACATCGAGCAGATGCGCGAGTTCATTCAGGCCGACAGCCTTGCGTTCATTTCTATCGACGGCCTCTACCGCGCTCTTGGCGAAGATGCGCGGCATCAGGGCAAACCGCAATAC